>CANSWW010000043.1 GCA_947650845.1 uncultured Lachnospiraceae bacterium | reverse complement strand
ACCTGCGACCCTTTACACGTCAAGCAAATGCTCTCCCAGCTGAGCTATGTCTCCAGCACTTCTATTTTACCATGTTTTTTCAGATAGTCAACAAAAATCTTGCGTTTTGAAAAAGATTTCGTTAAACTGTAGGAAACCAGGGCGGTAAGACAAAAAGGAGATTGTTCGATATGGAAGAAAGGGATAGCGGCATGTATGAACGAAACGAGCTGTTTGTCCGTAGCGAGGCCCTGTTTGGGCCGGAAGCAATGGAGCGGCTGTACCGTGCGCACGTAGCCGTGTTCGGTGTGGGCGGTGTAGGCGGCCATGCGGTGGAAGCGCTGGCGCGAGGCGGGATCGGCCGGCTGGATTTATTTGACCACGATGTGGTGACCGTCTCAAACATAAACCGCCAGCTGGCGGCCACGCTTGATACGGTGGGCCAATATAAGACGGACGTGATGCGGGAGCGGATTGCGCGGATCCATCCGCAGGCGCAGGTGCGGGTATACCATTGCTTTTACCTGCCGGAAAACGCGGATACGTATGACCTGCGGCCATACGATTTTATTGTGGACGCGATCGACACCGTAGCGGCCAAGGTAGAGCTGATCGTGCGTGCGCAGGCAGCCGGAACGCAAATTATCAGCTGTATGGGGGCCGGAAACAAGCTTGATCCCACTGAGCTGACGGTTGCTGACATCTATGAGACCAGCGTCTGTCCGCTGGCCCGCACAATGCGTCGGGAATTAAAGGCTCGCGGCGTGCGTCACTGCCCGGTGGTGTATTCGCGGGAACCGGCCAGAAAGCCGCGCTTTGACGCGGGGAGCGCCGAGGCGGCCGGCCGGCTCGACGCCATGGAAAGCATGGAAGCAAACGGCAGGAGCGAAGCCGCCGCCCACGCCGAAACGCCATGCGGTCTGCCGGGGCAGTCTGCAAAAACGCTTCCCAGCGGCCGCCCGCGCGCGGTCCCCGGCAGCAATTCCTTCGTTCCGGCGGCCGCCGGGCTGATCCTGGCCGGGTATGTGATCCGGACGCTCGCGGGCGTGTGAATCATTCGTCAGAACACATCAGAGCCAGCGTCAAAGCGGTACTGCGGATCAGCTCCTCGACGGTAGTATACTCTTCACAAGAATGACAGCGGTTCATGGCGTTGGCGAGGACGATTCCCTGGAAATTGCCCTGTGCCAGACAGTTGTTGTCGCTGCCGCCGAAGGTCTTGACGAGGGAGGGAGTGAAGCCAAGCTCCTCACAGGCCTTCTCAAAGCGGCGCACAACCGGCTGTGAAAGCTCGGTGGCATAGGCCTTACAGCCAATATAGTGAGAAAATTCGATTTCCCCGCCGAACCGGGCGGCCTCTTCCTCAAATATGTGTCGGGTGAGGGCAAGCTGCTCCATGGCCGTTTTATGGCTGAGACTGCGCACCTCTCCGGTAACCGTGCATTGCTCCGGAACGATGTTGGTCGCCTTGCCGCCCTCAATACCGCCGATATTTAAGGTCGTGCCTTCATCGACATGCCCGAGCGGCAGCCGGCTGATGGCGGCGCCGGCCATGGCGATCGCGTGTACGCCGCTCTCCGGCGCAAAACCGGCATGGGCGGCGCGCCCCTTGCAGACAACGGTAAAGGGCACGATACTGGGGGCCGCATAGGCCGCCGTACCGACCGGCCCGGTCAGGTCGAGCGTGTAGCCCTCCTGAGAGCGAAGCTTTGTCATATCGAAATACAGCATCCCGCGGCTATAGACCTCCTCGGACATGGTAAAAAGGATCTCCAGCGGCCGGTGCGGCAGGTGATGCTCCTGAAGGATTTGCAGCGCTTCCAGGATTGAAACGATTCCGGCGACATCGTCCGCGCCCAGCACGGTCGAACCGTCGCTGGTGATCGTCCCGTCCTCGTGTACCATTGCCTTTTTGCCGATGGCCGGCACAACCGTATCCATATGACAGCAGAAAAGCAGCGGCGGCAGCTGGGAGCGTTCGACGCTCTCCTCCTTTGCGGGCCGGCTTCCGGCGACCTTCGCCGGATCCCCCGCAGACCCGGGCAGGAAGCCGAGTAGATTCCCGTACGATACATGATAATGACGTCCGGCGTCGTCCTGCGTTACCGCAAGTCCCAGCGTCTCCAGCCGCTCTTTCAGTGTGGCGCACATGATTTCCTCGTGGTAGGAGGGGCTGTCAATCGCGACAAGCTCGCAAAAGAGCCGCACCAGGCGGTCTGAGTTAATAAGTTCTTTCTTAACCATAACAGAGATTCCTTTCTTTTTGTTTTAACTTACCTCCCCCACACTCATAATACCAAACTTTACAACTTCTTTAAAGGTTCTTTATGACAAATTAAAAGCCCGTCGGTTATAATGCGGATACAGTGAAACAGACCATTTTCCGTAAAGCGAAAGGAAACAGCTATGAATGAATACTTAATGGAAACCAAGCAGGTAACGAAAGCCTATGGCCGCGTCCTGGCACTGGATCATGTAGACCTTCATGTTCGGCGCGGAAGCATTTACGGCCTGATCGGGGACAACGGGGCGGGCAAATCCACCCTCTTAAAGCTCTTGGCAGGCCAGGCCTTTGCCACATCCGGAGAGCTTTGCCTGTTTGGGCAGCATACGAAAAAGGGGCTTTCACAGAGCCGCCGCCGGATCGGCGCGATGGTCGAGCAGCCGGGTCTGGCGGCCGGGATGACGCCGCGGCAGCTGCTGGAATATTACCGCATTCAGAAGGGGATTGCCGGCAGAACCAAGACAGAGGAAATGCTGCGGCTGACCGGCATTTGGGAGAAAAAGGACAGCCGGTGCAAAAGCCTTTCCATGGGGCAGCGGCAGCGCCTGGGACTGGCGGTGGCGCTCTTGGGGGAGCCGGAGCTTCTGCTCCTCGATGAACCGATCAACGGACTGGATCCCAGCGGGATTGCCTGGATACGCACGCTCCTCAAACGTTTGAACCAGGAAAAAAACATTACAATCCTGCTGTCCAGCCATATTTTGACAGAGCTGGAGCAGACGGCTATGGAGTTTGGCTTTCTCGACCACGGAAAGCTTTTGGAAGAGATTTCGCAGAAGGACCTGGCGGAAAAATGTGCCGACTGCCTGTGGATCGAGGTCTCCGAACCCGAGAAATACGCGGCGCTTCTAACAAAGGCTTTCCCGGGGGAAATCTACCAGGTGATGGCCGACGGGACCTTCCAGATCCGGAGGCCGCAGCGGGAAGCGGAGGCCTATAGCCGTCTGGCAATGGAGCATGGGCTGAATGTGCGCAGGCTGGAAACGCAGCACGGTTCCCTCGAAGAGTTTTATATGAATCTAAAAAAAGGAGGCGCAAAGACATGCTAAATTACATTCACGGCGAACTGTACCGCGCGGCGCACAACAAAGCGTTTGGCGGGACCGTAGCGCTTTTGGCCGGGTTGGGGATATTTTTCCATATGGTGCTAAGGGGTATTGCCGCGGATACGCCGAGCTTTCCCTATGCGACGACGTCTTATTCGTATTCGGTTTTGGTTAGCAGTCCCGATTTATTCCGGGCGGCGGCATTTTTGATGGCAAGCCTGCTCTATGAATCTGACCGCAGAAACGGGATTGATAAAAACAGCCTGGCCTTTGGACTGTCGCGTACCGGCATTTTTCTCGGAAAATGCATAGCCGGAGCGGTTGCCTGTACGGTGGCGATGGTGGTGGTGCTGGCGGCGTATACCGGCGCGGCGATGCTCCTTTCGCAGAGCGGCCCGGTGCTTTTGAGTGATTTGCTGCAAGAGGTGGCGGCCGTATTCCCGGCGTCTGTCGCATCGATGATCCTGTGCGTGGCGCTGCTTATGCTGTTTGAGAAAGGCGTGGCGGGGGCCTTTGTGTGGGTATTTTTGCTGTTTGTGTTGCCGCGGCTCGTAGTCATGCTGGGGGCGGCTCTGCAAAGTGAAGCGGTGATGCGGCTGGCGATGTGGATGCCGCAGAATCTGTTTGCCACGGGGATGGAGGTAAACATGTCGCAGTGCATTACCATATGGAGTACGCCGCAGGGCATGCTCCGCTGTATTCTGTCGGGGACAGGATGCTGTGTGTTGTTTACGTTGTTTGGCATTGTAGCTTTGCGGAAAAAAGATTTCTAAGGAATGTAAGGGAGATTGGATTTACGCCCCCCTTCCTTTTGTGGTATGATATCACCAGACGGTATGCCGGCGTCGGCCTGGTGTCTAAAAGCCTGTTCGGATTGGCTGCCAACTTATTATACGAGGAGGACTGCGTATGTCCTGCACCGTTTTTATTATCGAGGACGAAACCGATATCAACGATCTGCTGGCGCGTATTTTTCGCTCTGCCGGTTTTGAGACGGTTCAGGCGTTTTCCGGAACGGAGGCCCGGCTTTTAATGGAGCGGAGGACGCCGGATCTGATTTTCCTGGATCTGATGCTGCCGGGGCTTACCGGCGAAGCGCTTTTGCGGGAAATCCGTGAAAAAAAGCGCTGGGATGTCCCGGTGCTGGTGCTTTCCGCCAAGAGCGGATTGACGGACAAGGTGACGCTTCTGCGTATGGGAGCGGACGATTATATCACGAAGCCGTTTGAGCCGGAGGAGGTGCTGGCGCGGGCCGAGGCCGCCCTGCGGCGAAGCGGCCGGACGGCAGGCACGGAGAAAACGCTGCGCTTTAAGGAGCTGGAATTGGATGCGCAGGCCCGCAGCGTGACGGCAGGCGGGCGGGAGCTTTCCTTAACGGCGCATGAATATGAGCTTTTGTATCTGCTCATGCGGACACCGGGAAAGGTATATTCCCGGGAGAGCCTCTATGAGCAGGTCTGGCAGGGCGGTTATTACGGGGAAAATAATACGGTGAATGTCCACGTGAGCAATCTGCGCCGGAAAATCCGCGAGGCCGGCGTGGAGGAAGAGTATATCCGCACGGTGTATGGGATCGGGTTCAAATTGTGCTGAGAACACGGGTAAACAAAGGAAAGGAGGCGCTGGGATGACGGAAGCGATACTGGCGGCTGCCCTGCTGACAGCCGGTTATTTTGCTTTTCGCTGGCTCACACTCAGAAAAGCGCTTCTGGCAGCCGAGCGGGAATTGCGGGAGATCCAGGGGGATTGGTCGCAGAACCGTTTCCTTCATCTTCCGCTGCCGGATGCGGCGCTGGAGCGCCTGATCGGTACGGTAAATGCCGGATTGGAAAAAAGCCGTGGGGAATGGCGATCCTATGAAAAGAGGGAGCGGCAGTTTCAGCAGCAAATTGAGAATATCAGCCACGATCTGCGGACGCCTTTGACCGTGATCCTGGGATATTTGCAGTGGATGAAGGAGGGCGCAAAAGGGGCATCCGGCGGAAAGCGGCTCTATGGAGGCGGGCCGGATTTTACGGTGGAGGAGCGGGCACAGCTGTTGACGGTTCTGGAGCGCAATGCCCGCGCGATGGAGCGTTTGGTGGGGCAGTTTTATCTGTATTCGCAGCTGCATGCGCAGGATTATCCGCTGACAATGGCGCTCATAGATGTGGGACGACTGTTGAAAGAAACCTTGCTGGCGAATGAGCAGGCTTTATCGCAGGCGTATTTGAAAGTATCGTGCGAGATCCCGCAAGGAGCAATTATGGCCTGGGCGGATGGCGAGGCGCTGGAACGTGTCTTTACAAATCTGCTGCAAAACGCCGCACGCTACGCGGCAGGCCGGCTTTCGGTTTGCTTGAGAGTGAATGCGGCCGGTTCGGAGGAAGCTCCGGGCGGTGTGGAATTCATTTTTGCCAATGATACGGACTCGCTGTCGCCGGAAGAAATACCGCTCTTGTTTGAGCGCTTTTACCGGCAGGACAAGGCGCGCGCGCAGGGCGGCTCGGGACTTGGCCTGACCGTAGCGAGGGAGCTGGCTGAAGCGATGGGAGGGACGCTCACGGCAGAGCTTTTGCCGGCGCAGGAGAGTTGCGGAGGCGGCAAAGCTGCGGGAAAGGCAGAGCAGGCGGATGGCGGATTGAGGGGACGGGAAGCGGTGAACGCCGGAGCGGAAGCAAATTGGCTCCGTCTGCGGCTTTGGTTGCGCGGCGCGCCGGAGCCAAAATGAATACAGCATCAAATAACAGAAGGCATGCCTGACCGATCCGGCTAGCGACCGGGCTTAAGGGGTGGCGAGGGCGATCGCGTCAATCTGCCGCAGCTCCTCATCGGACAGCGGCGCCCCGTCCAATACCCTCAGATCCTCAAGTATTTGTTCCGGTCGCGAAGCCCCGATTAATACGCTGGTCACGTCGGAATCCTTGAGCACCCACTTGAGGGCCATGACGGCCAGGCTCTCGCCGCGGGCCGCAGCGATCTCGTTCAGGGCGCGGATTTGGGCCAGCCGTTCGTTTGTAATCTGTTCTTTTTTCAGGAAACGGCCGTCGGTCATGACGCGGCTGTCGGCCGGGATTCCGTGCAGGTAGCGGTCGGTTAAGAGACCTTGGGCAAGGGGAGTGAAGCAGATCAGACCCTTGCCTTTTTCGCGAGCCATGGATTTGAGGCCGTTTTCCTCGGTGATACGCAGGAAAATATTGTAGCGGTTCTGATTGATGACGCAGGGGCAGTGAAGCTCATCGAGGATTTGGCAGGCGCGTTCCATCGTGGGGCCGTCGTAGTTGGACAGGCCCGCATAGAGGGCTTTGCCGGCGTGGACAGCCTGGGCCAGCGCGCCCATGCTTTCTTCCAGCGGCGTCTCGGGATCCATACGGTGATGGTAAAAGATATCCACGTAGTCAAGCCCCATGCGTAAAAGGCTCTGGTCCAGGCTGGCGAGCAGATATTTGCGGCTGCCCCCGTTGCCATAGGGGCCGGGCCACATTTCATAGCCGGCCTTGGTGCTGATGATGAGCTCATCCCGCCAGGGCGCGAGGTCGTCTCTGAGGATGCGGCCAAAATGACGCTCGGCGGCGCCGGGCTCGGGCCCGTAGTTATTGGCCAGATCAAAATGGGTAATGCCGTGGTCAAAGGCGGTACGGCACATGCGACGCATCGTATCATAGGCGGCGGTGTCGCCGAAATTGTGCCAGAGGCCGAGCGAGACGGCAGGAAGGAGCAGGCCGCTTTTGCCGCAGCGGTTGTAGGTCATGGTATCATAGCGGTTGTCTGAAGGCTGGTACATGGGGATTCTCCTTTCATTGTGTAATAGTTTCGTTCCACTCTTCTATTATACATTGATGTCGGATGCTTCGGGAAAACTCCTGGCGAATTTCCTCGTTTGGAATTCGAACTGTTTTTGTAGTTTCGTCATAGGCAAGATAACCCAGGTGGATCAATAAGGTCAAAACATCGTCGCGGTTTTTGAAAGTGACCAGGTCGTTTGCAAATCCCTTTGTATCTGCAAAAACCGCAATCCCGCCCAAAAGCTCCACGATCGTTTTAGATAAACCATCAAAGTCGAGACTGATATATTCCATCAAATTTTCGGCCATGGAGGACTCTGTCCAGTAAGAATCGAAATCGTGATGGCGGATTGCTTTGATGACGGAGTTCGGATTATAGATGGATCCTATGCGGGGAAAACAGTAGCCGTCGTACCAGTGCTTCATTTTTGAAAAGTCCGTGCCAAATCTTTCGCAAAGAGCACGCCCCTCCGCCTCTGTAAAGCCGACATATTCGCCGAAGGCCCGGGGTTTCACCATGGAGTATTCTTCAAAATCGGAAATAGCAGACTGAGATCCGTCTTTTTTAATTGGTAAAATACCGGTCATGTATACGGCGGCAAAAATTCGGGAAGTAGTTCCGCTGTTTTTAAAAAGGGAACGTAAAAATTCCAGATATATCACGTCATAGCGATTCAGGTGCTCCGGATAATGCTTAGCAGCGGCGATTTTTAAGTCGTTAAACAGATATGCGGAATCATAGGTCTTATCGTAATAAGCGCACAGCATTTGCGCCGCAAAGGACTTACCAAAGCGTCGGGGGCGGCTGATTCAGGTAAGCGCCCAAAATAAATTCCCCCCTCTCCTGCCTTGCCAATGAAAATTTATCCTGCAAAACTTCATCGGATATAATCTGACCACAACACTAGTATACACGAAATAAACGGCAGGGACAACTCTGAAAATTTTTTATACAAAAATCCCCCATAGTATGCTAAAATGATAAGAAAGTTGCGGTATTTTACGATACCCCTATACCCGAAAGCGACATAATTGCGAAGGAGGACCTATCATGATTCGATTATATGAAACAGGCGCGTATCTGACCAAAAACGGCCCGATCCCCGCGGCCGGCGCGGCGGGCTTTCCGGCTGAGGAGGAGGCGGCGAAGCGCACGATGGCCTACGGGATTTTGCAGGCGCACAACACCTCGGGCAATATGGAGGAGCTGCGCCTCCGCTTTGACAAGCTTGTTTCCCACGACATTACCTTCGTGGGCATCATCCAGACGGCGCGGGCCAGCGGCCTGACACGTTTCCCGATTCCCTATGTGCTGACCAACTGCCACAACAGCCTCTGCGCGGTCGGCGGGACGATCAACGAGGACGACCACATGTTTGGCTTGACCTGCGCCAAGCGCTACGGCGGGGTCTATGTGCCGCCGCACCAGGCGGTCATCCATCAATACGCCAGAGAGCAGATGGCCGAGGGCGGCGCGATGATCTTAGGCTCGGACAGCCACACCCGCTACGGGGCGCTGGGCGCCATGGCGATCGGCGAGGGCGGGCCGGAGCTTGTCAAGCAGCTGCTTGAGCGCACCTACGATATCCGGCGGCCGGAGGTGGTGGCCGTCTATTTAACCGGCGCGCCGCGAAAGGGCGTCGGCCCGCAGGACATCGCGCTGGCGATCATCGGCGCCGTGTTCTCCCGCGGCTATGTGAAAAATAAGATTATGGAATTTGTCGGCCCCGGCGTGGCGAATCTGACGGTGGATGAGCGCATCGGCGTCGATGTAATGACGACGGAGACGACCTGCCTGTCCTCGATCTGGACGACCGATGAGAAGGTGGAGGAGTATTACGCCATCCACGGCCGGCCGGAATCGTACCGCGCGCTGGCGCCGGGAGAAAACGCCTACTACGACGGCGTCGTGGAGGTAGATTTAGGCGCGGTGCGGCCGATGATCGCCATGCCGTTCCACCCGAGCAATGTCTACCCGATCCATGAGCTGAAGGAAAATCTCGGCGATATCCTGGCGGATTGCGAGGAGAAGGCCCGCGTAAGCCTGGGCGGCAAGGTAACATACACTTTGCAGGATAAGGTCGTGGACGGCCGGCTCTATGTGGAGCAGGGCATCATCGCCGGCTGTGCGGGCGGCGGCTTTGAAAATATCTGCGCGGCGGCCGATATCCTGCGCGGCAAAAGCATCGGCGACGGCCGTTTTACCCTGAGCGTATACCCTGCCAGCACGCCAATTTTCCACGAACTGATGAAGAACGGCGCGGCCGGCGACCTCTTAAGCGCGGGGGCAATCCTGAAAACGGCCTTCTGCGGCCCCTGCTTCGGCGCCGGGGACACGCCGGCCAACAACTCACTCAGCATCCGCCATTCGACGCGCAACTTCCCGAACCGGGAGGGATCGAAGCTGCAGGAGGGCCAGATCGCTTCGGTGGCGTTAATGGACGCCCGCTCGATCGCGGCGACGGCGGCGGCCCGGGGCTTCCTCACCGGGGCCGACGAGCTCGATGTGGAATATACGGGCCCGGCCTATCATTTTGACGGGAGTATCTACAAAAACCGTGTGTTTGACAGCCACGGAGAAGCCGATCCGACGGCTGAAATCCAGTTTGGCCCCAATATTAAGGACTGGCCGGAGATGGTGCCGCTTACCGAGGACATCCTGCTGCGGGTGGCGGCAGTGATTCACGACCCGGTGACGACGACCGACGAGCTGATTCCTTCAGGAGAAACTTCTTCGTATCGTTCCAATCCGGAAGCGCTGTCGCAGTTTGCCCTCTCGCGCCGTGTGCCGGCCTATGTAGGACGGGCCAAGGAGATTCGGGAGACGGAGCTGATCCGCCGTACCAATACCTGTCCGATGCGCGAAAACCAAGCTGTGGGAGATGCGTTCCGTGCGATCAAAGCCGTGTACCCTGACTTGAAGGCGCGTGCGACCGGCATCGGTACGACAATCTACGCCGTAAAGCCCGGCGATGGGTCGGCCAGAGAGCAGGCCGCTTCCTGCCAGAAGGTGCTGGGCGGCTGGGCCAATATCGCACGCGAGTACGCGACGAAACGCTACCGTTCCAACCTGATTAACTGGGGCATGATCCCCTTTGTGCTGCCGGAGGAGGAGCTGCCGTTTAAGGAGCTGGACTTCCTCTTTATTCCCGGCATCCGCACGGCGATTGCCGAGGGGGCTTCGGGAATTACGGCCTACTGCATCAGGGACGGAGAGCTTGTGCCGTTTACGCTGGGGATCGGCGAGATGACGGCCGACGAGCGCCAGATCATCCTGGACGGCTGTCTGATCAATTATTACCGGGCGCATCACAGGCAGTCCGGGGAATAAAAGGGAAGAGGAAAGAGAATGGTTTCACAAAAGCAACAGGAAGGCCTGATGACCGAGGGCCCGATCCTCAAACAGCTGCTGGCTTTTGCCATGCCGCTTTTGCTGGGGAATTTGTTCCAGCAGCTGTACAACGCGGTGGATTCGGCTGTAGTGGGGCACTACGTGGGAGACGGCGCGCTGGCGGCGGTCGGCTCCTCGGCCAGCCTTATTAACATGATTGTCAGCCTGTTTATGGGCGTGGCGGTCGGCGGCAGCGTGATTATTTCACAGTATTACGGGGCCCGGGACGATCAGGGGCTCCATGACTCGATTCATACGGTGCTGGCTTTTTCGGCGGTAGCCGGGGCGCTGATCACCGTGGTCGGCGTCGTGGCCTCGCCGACGCTTTTACGGCTCATGGATACGCCGGACGAGGTGATGCCGATGTCGGTTCTGTACCTGCGGATTATTTTCCTGGGGGCGCTGCCGATGGTATTCTACAATATGGGCAGCGGCCTTCTGCGGGCGCTCGGCGATTCCAAGCGGCCGCTCTATTTCCTGATCTTGGCCTCGCTTCTCAACATCGTGCTGGACATCCTTTTTGTGGCCTCGTTCCAAATGGGGGTAGCCGGCGTGGCCCTGGCCACGGTGCTGGCGCAGGCGGTCAGCGCGGTGCTGATTATGGCCGTAATGGTGCGTACGGAGGAAGCATACAAGGTCACGCTGCGGGAAATCCGCTTTCACTGGGACAAGCTGCGGGCCATCATTCGTATCGGTCTGCCCAGCGGGATCCAGGGGGCGATCGTCAGCTTTTCCAATGTGCTGGTGCAGAGCAACATCAATTTTTTCGGCGAGACGGTGATGGCCGGCTGCAGCGCTTACATAAAAATCGACGGCTTTGTGATCCTGCCGGTGATGAGCATGTCGATGACACTGACCACCTTTGTCGGACAGAACATCGGCGCGCTGGAGCATGACAGAGTCCGGAAAGGAACGAAAGCCGGCGTGGCGCTGGGCGTAGGGATTACACTGGCGCTGACGCTTTTGCTGCAGGTGGGATGCGTGTGGCTGCTGCGCATTTTCTCCGATGACGAGGCGGTGATCGGCTATGGCCTGCAGATGATGCGGGTGCTCTCGATCGGGTACTGCCTGCTGGCGATATCGAATTGCCTGGCGGGGGCCGTGCGCGGCGTGGGCTTAACTCGCGCGCCGATGGTCATTATGGTGCTGTGTTGGTGTGTGGCACGGGTGCTCTGGATCGTGTTCATCGGGCGGCGGCTTGAGAGCCTGCCGTTGGTACTGGCCGGGTATCCGGTAACCTGGGCCCTGAGCGCAGTGCTGTTTTTGCTGTATATCTGGAAGGTGGATTGGATCCATTATTATGAGAGGACGCTGAAGGAAGGGTAAGAAAAACGTCTGCGGACGCGGGGGCGGTCCCTCGTATGCGCCGCAGGCGTGGCGTACTGCCATCGCATGAAAGCAGAAAACGGAGAGACATGTTATGAATATTGCCAGAAAGTATGTAGAGGGATTAAAAAAGGCGTACTATGAAACAGGCGGAGAAGCCCTGTGGGACGAGTTTGAAAAAATCGTACATGGGGCGGAGCAGGCGGATTTGGAAAAATTGCGGACCTTGTATCCCGAGCTTCCGGACAGCCTGCTTACGCTTCTGGAAATCGTAGACGGAACATATTGGCGGGAATATGCGGGAGAAAAGATTGCTTTCTATTTCCTGGGTTCCGATGTGGAGGAGTATCCGTATTACCTGCTTTCCGCCAAACAAATGTGCCGGAAAACGGAGTCCGATTGGCTGACAGATTATGTCAACCGGGAGTTTGACGAGGTGGAGGTCGATGAAAAGATTATCGATAACGCGGAAAAAATGCGCTGGCTTCATTTTTCAGACTGTATGAATAATGGGGGAACATCGCAGCTGTTTATTGATTTTTCGCCGTCCCCTAAGGGGGTCAAAGGGCAGATCGTTCGTTTCCTGCATGACCCGGACGAGCTGGCCGTGATTGCGGCCAGCTTTGACGAGTATTTACAAATGCTGATGGATAGCGAGTATGATTTCATCACAGAGGATATTTTAGAAGAGTAAAAAGAGCCTTCTTTATACTAAAAATAACTGTTCGATATCCTGCGCCGAAGCTGCCAGATGGACGGCCCCGTGCGCCTTCAATTCTTTTTCCCCACGGAAGCCCCACAAGCAGCCGACGGTATCCATGCCGGCATTTTTGCCGGTGTCCATATCCGTACCCGAATCCCCAATATAGAGAATCTGCTCCGGCGCAAGGTTCATCTGCCCGGCGATATGCAGGGCACCGTCCGGCTGCGGCTTGCGGGGGAACCCGTTCCCCTCGCCGAGCACTTCGACAAAACGGATATCCGGCAATAGCTTGGATGCCAGTTTTTTGACATAGAGGTCGCGCTTGTTGGAATTGATCGCCAGGGCAACGCCTGCTTTCTGCAGCTTTTGCAAAAGCTCCGGCATCCCGGGATAGGGAGAGGTCTTATCAAGGTAATGCTCGCCATAGACAATAAGCATTCGCTCTAAGATCATCGGAAACTGCTCTTCGGGCGTAGTATCCGGGAAGCAGCGGTGCAACAGATCCATAAAGCCGCGGCCGACAAAGGTCTTGTACGCCGCGTAATCGTGCCCGGGGAAGCCGTGTTCGGCCAGCACCTGGTTGGCACTGTCGGCAATATCGGCAACTGTATCAAATAAAGTTCCATCCAGATCAAAAATAGCGCCACGATAGGTTTTCATGGTAAAATGTCCTTTTTCTTTGTATTTTGGCGGCGATTGCGTCCCGTGCTTTATTTTACAGGAAGCATGGGGCAAAGTCAACGGCCGGGAAGGGCTTTTAACCGTGCAAAGCCAAAATTAAAAGAGCTGTCTCTCAAAATATGGCAAAGCAGATATTGCTTGCGGAAAGCGGATTTGCTATAATTACATGCATAAATGTGGTACGAGGGATGTTAGAAACCCGGCTTATATATAGGAGAGAAGGACAGGATGGGAACGGTTTTAAATGAGAAGCAAAAGCAGCAGCTTGCTTCGATTAAGGAGTGGGCAGTTGAAAACGGCGGCCAGATCAATTATACAATTTTGATGGATTTATTAAAAAATGAGTATCAGCCGTTTCCGGACGAGGAAGAGACGGTCAATCAGGTGCTTTACGAGTTGATCCGTGACGGGATCGAGGTAGAGCCTCTGGAGGAAGGAGAGGGGTATCCGGCGGAATCGCCGGAACCGGAGCAGTTTATTCCCGCACTGGTCAATATCAGCCAGCCGCCAATGAATGTATTCAATCTAATGGAACGGCTTGCAAACAATGAAATCGATCTCAGCCCGGCTTTTCAGCGGCATTGGGATTTGTGGGATCCAAAGCGGCAAAGCCGGCTGATTGAATCGCTGATGTTGCGGATTCCGATTCCCAGCTTTTATTTTGATACGGTGGAAGAGGGCCGGTGGAAGGTCATTGACGGTCTCCAAAGGCTGACGGCCTTCCGGAAATATCTGGTAAACGAAAAAAAAGAGAAGCTATCTAATTTACAGTATTTAAAAGACTTTAATGGGAAAACTTTTGATGAATTGCCACGGCAGTATATCCGCAGAATCAAAGAGGCGCCGATCATCGCGTTTTGCGTCAATAAAGGGACGCCGGAAATTGTGACATACAATATTTTTCAGAGAATCAATACAGGCGGCCTGCAGCTTTCCTCACAGGAAATACGAAATGCCATGTACCAAGGGAACGCAACACGCCTGGCAGGCAAGCTGGCAGTGAGCGAGGAATTTTTGGAGGCGACGATGCATGCGGTGAAGCCGGATCGCATGCTGGATCAGGAATATGTCATACGCTTTTTCTCTTTTACGGAACTGGATTATGAGCAGGACTACCATGATAACATCGACTCATTTTTAATTCAGGGGATGAAGAAAGTAAACACTTACAGTGAAGGCGAGCTTAAGCGTATAGAGGACACGTTTTATAGAGTAATGCGGTGCTGCCAGGAGTTGTTTGGCAAGTACGCGTTTCGCAAAATCAGTGAGGATGGGCGGCGGGGACCGATCAATAAAGCGCTGTTTGAGCTTTGGGCCGTATGCCTGTCAACGCTTACGGAAGAACAGCTTGCAAGACTGACTGAAAAGAAAGCGGTGTTTATGCAAGAATACGAGGGCTTGTTCCGTGAAAAAAAGTTTAGCGCGGCGCTGCGCTCCGGTAAATGTTCCGAGTGCATCCGACGCATCAAAAGGGGGAAAGAATTGTTAAAGGAGTTTTTATGATTCGTCATTTGGAATTAAAGAATTTTAAATGCTTTGAAACGCTGACGTTGGATTTGAAAACGCTGAATGTGCTGATGGGGCTGAATGGTATGGGGAAATCCACCATCCTGCAAAGCCTTCTGTTACTGCGTCAGTCCTACCAAGAAAACAAGCTGTCAGGACTTAAATTAAATGGCAAGTACGTTCGCCTGGGCAATGGAAGCGATCTTTTGCGAGAACGTGCGGAGGAGGAAGAAATCGGGATCACGGTCAAAGGAGAGGGAACAATCCGCACTCTTTTTTCCTATG
>CANSWW010000042.1 GCA_947650845.1 uncultured Lachnospiraceae bacterium | reverse complement strand
CACTGATTATCCTCGACGAAGTGCAGCTGGTTCCCAGGGCAAGAAGCGCGGTCAAATATCTGGTTGAGGACGGCCGCTATGATTATATGGAAACCGGTTCGCTGATTTCCATCCGGGAGAACGTAAAAGACATTCTGATTCCTTCCGAGGAAGACCGCCTGGATCTGTACCCGATGGATTTAAAAGAATTTCTCTGGGCGCTGGGAGAGGAGCCCATGATCGAGCGGATCCATGACTGCTACGAAAAGAAACGGCCGCTGGGCCAGGCGCTGCATCGCAAAGCAATGGACTTATTTCGCCAATATTTAATTGTCGGCGGAATGCCGCAGGCAGTAAAAGCATATGCGGAGAGCGTCGATTTTGACGAGGTAGACGCGGTAAAACGACGAATCCTGAACCTTTACCGGGATGACATTCGTAAGCATGCGAAAGGATACGAGATGCGAGTGGAAGCGATTTATGATGAAATCCCGTCCCAATTAAAAAACCAGAACCGGCGCTTTAAGCTGTCGGCCTTAAAGGAAGGAGCCCGCTTCGAAGAATATAAAGACGCCATGTTCTGGTTATCCGACGCCATGATCGTAAATCACTGCTACAATACGGCAGAACCAAGCCTTGGCCTTAGATTAAACCAGGAGCACACGTTTTTAAAATGTTATTTTGGGGACATAGGCCTTCTGATCAGCCATATTTTTGACGAAAACGGAATGGTGCAAGAAAGCGTTTACAAAAAGCTGCTGCTTGATAAGCTGGAAATCAACATGGGAATGATCGTGGAAAACATTGTCGCGCAAATGCTGGCTGCGAGCGGGCACAAGCTGTATTTTTACATGAACTCGAATCGAAACGATGTAAGCGCCCGCATGGAAATTGATTTTCTGCTGGCGAAAAGCAAGATCAGCAGCCGCCACAATATTTCCCCCATTGAAGTAAAGTCCGGAAAAAATTATACGATAAGCTCGCTGAAAAAATTTATGCAAAAATATGCGGAGCAATTGCATATTCCCTATGTGCTGCATCCGGGCGATTTTAAACAGGCGGACGGCATCACCTACCTACCCTTATATATGACACCGCTTCTTTAGGTATTGCATTTTCCGCGCCTTTCCGCTAAAATGTAGGATGGCATTGCGGGACAGTATCCCACCATACCCTGAAAATATGGGCAACAATAAGGAAAGGGGCAACATCGCATGGGAATCATCAAAGCCTCCAAACTAATCTACGACTACATCAAGCGGGACGAGGACGGCAACCCGGACGGAACCAGGCGCGCCGTCGACCAAGTCGACATCGACATCGAAGCCGGAAGCTTCGTCGCAATCCTCGGCCACAACGGCTCCGGCAAATCGACGCTGGCCAAGCACATGAACGCCCTCCTATTGCCGACCGAAGGCACCATCTGGGTAAGCGGCAAAGACACATCCCTGGACGAAAACCTGTGGGACGTACGCCGCACGGCCGGGATGGTATTCCAGAACCCCGACAACCAGATCATCGGCACCGTCGTCGAAGAAGACGTAGGCTTCGGCCCCGAAAACATAGGCGTCCCCACGCCGGAAATCTGGAAACGAGTCGAACAAAGCCTGGAAGCAGTCGGCATGACGATGTACCGCCACCACTCGCCCAATAAGCTCTCCGGCGGCCAAAAACAGCGCGTCGCGATCGCCGGCGTCATGGCCATGCGCCCGCGCTGCATCGTACTCGACGAGCCGACCGCCATGCTCGACCCGAACGGACGCAAAGAAGTCATCCGCACGATCCGCGAACTCAACCGCGCCGAGCAGATCACCGTCATCCTCATCACCCACTACATGGAAGAAGTCATCGAAGCCGACCACGTGTACGTAATGGACGACGGCCGCATCGTAATGGAAGGGACGCCGCACGAAGTCTTTGCCCGCACGGAAGAATTAAAAAGCTACCGCCTGGACGTGCCCCAGGTAACCGAGCTCTCCTGGCAGCTAAAAAAAGCAGGCCTCCCCCTGTCCGACGGCATCCTCACCATCGACGCCTTCGTAGACGAAATCATGACGCTTTACAAAAAACCCTGAAAAAAACCACCGCACACAAAACAGCCAGGAACACAAAACAGCCAGGCCGCCCCGCCGCCATAAAAACGCACACCGCCGCTACGGCAAAGACGCCCGCCGGCTCCCGCGCAGACAGACAAGGAAAAAAACCATGGCAATCGAATGCAAAAACATCAGCTATATATACGGAAACGGAAGCCCCCAGGAAATCCGCGCCCTAAACCACGTAACACTCACGATCCCCGACGGACAATTCATCGGCCTCATCGGCCACACTGGCTCCGGCAAATCCACGCTGATCCAACACCTAAACGGACTGCTAAAAGCAACCGAAGGCGACATCCTCTACAACGGCGAAAGCATCTACGCAGAAACCTTCTCCATGAAATCCCTGCGCAGCAAAGTAGGCCTCGTCTTTCAATACCCCGAGCACCAGCTCTTTGAAACCGACGTATTCACCGACGTCTGCTTCGGCCCCAAAAACCTCGGGCTGGACGACGAACCCATCCGCCGCCGCGCGCGCGAAGCGCTCGACCTGGTAGGGCTGGACGCCTCCTACGACGACGTCTCCCCCTTCGAACTCTCCGGCGGCCAAAAACGCCGAGTCGCGATCGCCGGCGTGCTGGCAATGAAACCCGAAGTTTTGATCCTCGACGAACCCACTGCCGGCCTAGACCCCCGCGGCCGCGACGAAATCCTCGACCAAGTAGCAAAACTCCACCGCGAACAAGGCATGACCGTCGTCCTCGTATCGCACAGCATGGAAGACGTAGCCCGCTACGTAGACCGCATTATCGTCATGAATCACGGAAACGCAGCCCTCGACGGAGCCTCCAAAGAAGTATTCCGCCACTACCGCGAACTGGAAGAAATCGGCCTGGCCGCGCCGCAGGTCACCTACATCATCCATGCGCTAAAAGAACAAGGCTTCCCGATCGCCGACGACATTACGACCATAAAAGAAGCCCGCGAAGCAATCCTGCGGGCAATGGGAGACAAGACATGATCCGAGACATTACCATAGGCCAATACTACCAGACCGACTCCCTGCTCCACCGCCTAGACCCGCGCACCAAGCTGGTAGGGACGCTGGTATTCATCGTATCCCTTTTTATCGCCGGAAACTGGCTCTGCTACGCGCTGGCCGCCGTTTGGCTCGCCGGAATGATCCGCTTGTCGCGCGTGCCCCTGAGCTTCATCGTCCGCGGCCTCAAAGCCGTGATGATCCTGCTGCTCATCAGCGTCGGCTTCAACCTCTTCCTCACAAACGGCGAAACCGTGCTGGTGCGGTTCTGG
This sequence comes from uncultured Lachnospiraceae bacterium, assembly GCA_947650845.1. Taxonomy (GTDB): domain Bacteria; phylum Bacillota; class Clostridia; order Lachnospirales; family Lachnospiraceae; genus RGIG7193. Next base: position 11,705 of record CANSWW010000042.1, on the reverse strand, counting down.
ATTTTCCGTATCACGCTCGAAGGCCTCAGACAAGCCTTCTTCATGGCCCTGCGCCTCATCTTCCTCATCATGGGCTCCTCGCTCATGACCTTAACAACGACCCCCAACCAGTTGACCGACGGACTCGAAACCGGCCTCGGCTTTCTCAAAAAAATCCGCGTGCCAATCCACGAAATCGCGATGATGATGTCGATCGCCCTGCGCTTCATCCCCATCCTGATCGAAGAAACCGACAAAATCATGAAAGCCCAGATGGCCCGCGGAGCCGACTTCGAAACTGGCAACCTAATCGAACGCGCCAAAGCGCTGGTGCCGATCCTCGTGCCCCTGTTCATCTCCGCCTTCCGCCGCGCCACCGACCTGGCGATGGCCATGGAAGCCCGCTGCTACCACGGCGGAGAAGCCCGCACCCGCATGAAACCGCTCGTATATGAAACTCGCGACCGCATGACCTACCTCGCATTCGCCGCCTACCTGGCCGCCATGATCGCGCTCAACCGGATTTTCTAATAGAGGGAACCAATATGAAACGAATCGAGCTGATTGTCTCCTACGACGGGACAAACTACTGCGGTTGGCAGATACAAAAAAACGGCGTCACCGTAGAAGAAGTGCTAAACCGCGAACTATCGCGGCTCCTAAAAGAAGATATCTGCGTCATCGGCGCCAGCCGCACCGACTCCGGCGTACACAGCCGGGGCAACATCGCCGTCTTTGACACCGAAACGCGCATCCCGCCCGAAAAAATCTGCTACGCGCTCAACGAACGCCTGCCGGCTGACATCGTCATCCAAGAATCCTGCCAAGTACGGCCCGACTTCCACCCGCGCAAATGCAGCAGCCGCAAAACCTACGAATACCGCATCCTAAACCGCCGCTTCCAAAACCCCTTAGACCGCCTCTACTCCTACTTCGTCTACGTGCCGCTCGACATAGAAGCCATGCGCCAAGCCGCCGCCTATCTGGTAGGCGAACACGACTTCGCCAGCTTCTGCTCCGCCGGCTCCCAAGCCGCCACAACCGTACGCACACTCTACGAAGTCACGCTCCAAAAAGAAGGCGACCGCATCACCTTGCGCCTCTGCGGCAACGGCTTCCTCTACAATATGGTGCGCATCATCGCCGGCACGCTAATCAAAGTAGGCATGCACGTCTACCCCCCCGAACACGTGCCGGAAATCCTGGCGGCAAAAGACCGCCGCGCCGCCGGCCCCAAAGCCCCGGCCCTCGGCCTCACGCTGATGAAAATCGAAATCGACGAAGGCGAAAAGCATTTTCTCTAAATCCGCACGCGCCGCCGGCGTTCTGGCCAGATATAATCTAGCCGCAAGACCCGCGGCGCGCCGCCAAGACATGAAAGCCGAACAAGGCTGCCGCAAAACAGAGACGAGGTATAAAATACGACGGAGGCCGCAAAACGCCCTTGGTCTTATTTTGTATACGTCCCGGAATTTGCGGGAGCCTTAAAATTTTTTGTAAATTCCGGTTGGCTCGCACGGAAAAACAATGCAGCCTGAGCCAGTTGACCATCGACATTTTGCTCAGGCACTACGGCCTGGCTTTTGCAAAAAGTCCAAAGGAACCCCTTTCAAAAGTCACAAAAAACGTATTAAACGAAGTCGAAGCCTTTGTAAAGGAAAATCAAAGCGGAACCAAGTTTGATCTTTTAACCGCATCCAAGTCGTTTAAAAATATCCATATGATTGCAGACGGCAAACCCTCGACCAACCGTGCCACCGTAGGGAAAATCTTCGCGTCAAAGCTGGGCGCGGGGCCCTTTGCGACCGTTTCGATCGTAAGAACCGAATCCGGCGCCGTAAAAAAGAGCGTCAACCGGGCGACCATGTACCAGATTTTATAAGAAGGCTTTGAAAACCGGGCGTGAATATTTGTCTACCCATGCATTTCGTCTGATGACAAGCAATCAAAATAGCTGTAGAGAATATGGGTTGCCAGAGTCGCAGATTAAAGAAAATGGTCCATGTATGACTGTCGTAATAGCAGATTTACGGCATATGAAAGCCGGAAAGGCCAGAAGTCTGCTTGGAAATCTGGTCAAAAAAGGAGTCCTGTCGAAAGAGGGAAACGCGAGAAATACGATGTATCTGGCAGGCACGCAATTTCCGGAAGAAAAATACGATCGGCCTAACGCCCGCCCAATCAAAGAAAACGCTGAATTCACAAATCCGTCACAAAACATTCACACTTTATTAGCACTCACTTATTGCGAGTGCTAATAAAGTGTGCTATACTAAGTCCAGAACCAAGGAAGAAAGCAAAAAAGCATGTTTCCTTTGATTCCAATCCAAACTATAAGATACCCGCGGCGTCAAAGCCGCGCACACAAAGAAAGGAAGTAGGACTTATGTTAATGCCCAGTATTTTTGGAGAAAAGCTTTTTGACGACTGGTTTGATTTTGCAGCGCCGCAGACCCGCAGCCATGCATTCGCGAACATGAACGCCGCCATGCGGACCGACATCCGCGAAACCGAGACTGGCTTCGAGCTGGATATCGACCTGCCCGGCTACAAGAAAGACGACCTGAAGCTCGAATTAAAAGACGGCTACTTGACGATCAACGCCGAGCACAACAGCCAGAACGATGAAAAAGACACAAACGGCCGCTATGTGCGCCGCGAGCGCTACTACGGTTCGATGAGCCGCAGCTTCTACGTCGGCGAAGCGATTACCGAAGAAGATATCCGGGCCCGCTTCGAGGACGGCATCCTCAAGCTGGCGCTGCCGAAAGATAAGCCGAAGCAGGTAGAAGAAAAGAAATATATCCGCATCGAATAACAAACGCCATTCACACTCTGAAAAGGGCGGGCCGGTTTCGACCGACTCGCCCTTTTTTTGATGTGCGCGCCATGGGCGCGCTCCAACGGCAGACAAACGCCCGGCGCAGCGTCCGCCTCGCCGCCGCCCGCCCCGCCTTTTCCATTTGCAGCCCTGTCAAAAATGTGCTATACTATCAGATAAAAAAAGTATTTTAAAATCTGATACTTTTATGAAAAAAATGCCGTCGCCCCCTTCAGCCCAAGCGCATGGCCAGACAGAGAAAAGGAGAACCCCTATGGAAAAAGCAGTCCAGATCACCCGCACGCCCTCGTGGGAAATAAAACTGCGCGCAGACTTTGATAAGCTAAGCATATCCGAACGAAAAGTAGCATCCTGCATTCTAGCGGACAGCCAGCATATCCTGGAATGGGGGATTTCCGATATCGCCGGAAAAAGCGGCGTAAGCGACGCAACCGTCGTGCGCCTGTGCCGGACGCTCGGCTACCGGGGCTTAAAAGAGCTCAAGCTCGCCATCGCCGGGGAGCGCCCCGGACAAAAACGCTATACCCGCGAAGAACGGACCGTCCACACCGCCGACACATCCGCCGAGCTCAAACGCAAAGTCATGTACGCCTGTATGGAATCCATCCAAGATACGATGGATATCCTCGACGACGAACAACTGGAAAAAGCAATCGACACCATGTACCAGGCAAAATACATCGACATTTTCGGCATCGGCGGCTCCGCGGCCATCGCCCGCTGCGCCCAGCATAACTTCCGCAAAATCGGCGTGCGCGTCAACGTAAGCTCCGATATCAACCAGCACTACCTTCTGGCCGAGCGTTTCAGCCCAGGTGACGTAGCGCTGGGAATCTCCCTGTCCGGCGAAACCGAAGCCGTCTGCAGCGCGCTCGAGCGCGCCTCCTCCAAAGGAGCCACCACGATCGGCATCTCCGGCAACCGCAACTCTCGGATGGCGCGCACCGCCCATATCCGCCTGATCTCCACCTGCTGTGAACAACTGATGCCAGGCGACCACACCTATGAACGAGCCGCGCAGCTGGGGATCATCGACATCCTGTTCGCAGGCGTAGCCATGCGGATTCGGGCAGAAAACAGGAGCTGAAAAATGATTACAATCCAATACGCACAGCCATCCGACAAAGCATTCTGGTTTCGCCTGGACAAACCCCTGCCCCAAACGTCCCTCCCCAAAACACCGCGCCAGACGCATCCCAACAAACACATCACGCCAAACGCAAAAAAAAGAGGCTCGCCAAGCCTTCTTTTTTTGTGTGCATTATGAACAACGCAAGCCCCTCAAACGCCTCCGCTCAATGAATCTGTTCAGAAACTAAAAAATCATAAAAAACTTTTGTTGATATTGACAAAAAAAGAAAAATGCTTTAAACTGGTTATGAACCAAGAAGAAAAAAATTTCAAGGAAAAAGATAGTTTCAGAAAAAACGAGGAACCGACACGATGGAAAACGAATATCCCCAGCTTGTAGGCGTCGGGCATTGCTGCCAGGATTCGATCTGCACGATCGAAGAATACCCGCCGGAGGACAGCTCGACCCACATCACCGCCATTGACGACAGCCAGGGCGGCGGCGCCGTAGCGACAGCCCTCGCGGCCGCCGCCCGCTTAGGGCTTTCCACTGCCATGATCGCCAACCTGGGAGACGACGCCGTCGGCGACCGGATTTACGAAGAATTCACACGCCGGGGAATCCAAACCAAAGGCATCGCGCGCATCGCCGGCGGCCGCAGCTCCACCTCGATCGTAATGGTAGACCAAAGAAAAGGCACACGGACCAAGTTCCCCTACAAAGACGAACTCCCGCCGATTACCTTTGACGAAAGCCGTAAAGAGCTCCTGCGCCGCGCAGCCGTGCTCCACTTGGACGGAACAAACTACGAAAACGCCTGGAACGCCGCCCGCCTGGCCAAAGAATACGGCGTCGCCGTCTCCCTCGACGGCTGCTCCATGCAAAAAGACAACGAAAAAAACCGACGCCTGGCCGCGATGGCCGACATACTCATTATGAACGCCAAATACCCTTACCGCGTCTCCGGGCAGAAAACCCTCGAAAAAGCGATGAAGTTCATGGCTTCCCTGGGAGCAAAAATTGTGATCTCCACCGCCGGACAAGACGGCTGCTACAGCTGGGAAAACGGCGCGCTGAAGCATTACCCCGCCTGTCCGGTAGAAGCCGTAGACACCACCGGGGCCGGAGACGTATTCCACGGCGCCTTTTTAACCGCATACATAGAAAAACGGCCGCTCGCCGAGAGCATCCGCTTCGCCGGAGCCGTAGCCGCGCTCAAATGCCGAAAGCCCGGCGGACGGGCCGGAATCCCGACGCGGGCCGAAGCCGAAGCCCTTTTGCAAAACGCCCGGGCCTGAACGCATAAAATCGCCGCCCAGACCAAAGCCCTTTTGCAAAACGCCCCGGGCCAGCTCCCGACGCAAACCACGAGCGAATACCCGCCGCGGCCCCGCGCCGCCGCAGGTTTGCAGCTATAAACCAAAAATCAGGAGGAAAGACAATGAAGAAAACAGTAGCAATCGTATTGGCGCTGCTTCTGGCGCTCGGCTGCCTGGCCGGCTGCGGCGGCAAAGACGCAGACGCCACGACAGCAGCCCCCGCCGCCGAGAGCACACAAGGCGCAGGAGACAACCAGCCCGCAGAGACGACGGCCCCGGCCGCGCAGACAGACGCAGCCGAGCCCGCCGGAGAAGCCTCCGGCGTGCTGAACGTGTACACCACCGTTAGCGACCTTCAATACAACGCGATCATGGGCGCCTTCTCCGAGAAGTATCCCAATATCGAAATCAACTTTACCCAGGCCGGCGCCGGCGACTGCAAGAGCCGCATCCAGGCCGAAGCCGATAACCCGCAGGGCGACGTTATGTTCGGCGGCCTCGTATACGCCGACACACTCACCATGGCCGACAACTTCGAAGTATACGTAAGCGCCAACGACGACAAGATGCCCGACGAATTCAAAAACACGACCGGCGTTTTGACCTACCACGACGCGCAGATCCCTTGCCTGTGGGTCAACGACGAGCTGGAAAAAGAAGCCGGCGTCACGATCACGAGCTACGCCGACCTTCTAAACCCGGCCTTAAACGGCCAGATCATCTCCGCCGACCCCACCGGCAGCTCCAGCGCCTGGAATCAGCTGCAATGCATCTTGACCGACTTCGGCGGCTGGGAAAGCGACGAAGCCTGGGATTACATCAAGCAGCTGATCGGCAACGGCATGGTCATCCAGGACAGCTCCTCCGCTGTATATAAGGGCGTACATACCGGCGAATACGCCGTAGGCTTAACCTACGAGCCCGCCTGTGTACAGATGCTCTCCGAAGGCGCAGAAGGCGTCCATATCGTATACCCGACCGAAGGCGTCACCAGCATCGCCTTTGGCTCCGCCATCATCAAAAACTGCCAGAACCTGGAAAATGCCAAGCTGTTCATGGACTTCTTGACCAGCGACGAATGTCAGGCCATCTACAACGAATGTGGCGCGAGACAGGCAAACTCCAACTTGCAGGTAGAAAACGAATGGCTGGTAGACCTGTCCACCATCACCTACAACGTAGCCGACACCGAAGCATTGGCCGCGAACCGCGAAACCATTCAGGACATGTGGAGAGAAGCTGCCAAGCAGTAAACAAACAAGTAGAAGCGGCGGGACAGGGATCAAACTGCCCCGCTGTTTTCACACAGGCGTCGCGCCTCCACAGCCAAAAACCTCAGAAAGACGGGAACCAAAATGAACGTAGAAATCAAAATCAGCCATGCACTAAAAAAATACGGCAATAACGTCATTATACCCGACCTGTCCGTAGACATTCATAAAGGAGAATTCTTCACCCTGCTAGGGCCGTCCGGCTGCGGCAAAACAACGCTTCTGCGCATGATTGCCGGCTTCAACAGCATCGAAGGAGGAGACTTTTACTTCAACGAAAAACGCATCAACGACCTGGACCCCTCCAAGCGGAACATCGGCATGGTATTCCAGAACTATGCCATCTTCCCGCACCTAACCGTAAAGAAAAACGTCGCCTTCGGCCTTCAAAACCAGAAGCTGCCCAAAGAAACGATCGAATCCCGGACCGAAGAATTCCTCACGATGATGAAAATCCAGGAATACAAAGACCGCCTGCCCGAACGCCTCTCCGGCGGCCAGCAGCAGCGCGTCGCCCTGGCCCGCGCCCTAGCGATCGAGCCCGACGTACTCCTGATGGACGAACCCCTGTCCAACTTAGACGCCAAGCTGCGCGTCGAAATGCGCGAAGCCATCAAAGAAATCCAGAACAGCCTCGGCATCACCACCGTATACGTAACCCATGACCAAGAAGAAGCCATGGCCGTATCCGACCGCATCGCCGTCATGAACGAAGGCGTCATCCAGCAGATCGGCACGCCCAAGGCCCTGTACCAGCGCCCGGGCAACCTCTTTGTCGCCACCTTCATCGGCCGCACCAACGTGTTAGACGAAGAAATCTGCGAAGCCGGCGGCCAAAAAGGTGTCCTCTTTACCGGCGGCTACCGGCTGCCGATGCCAAACCTAACCGAAGCCGCCCAGACCGGCAGCCAGGTCAAAGTATCGGTGCGCCCGGAAGAATTCGTCATTGTCGACAACAGCCAGGACGGCATCGACGGCACCGTAGAATACAGCACCTTCCTGGGCCTCAACACCCACTACATCGTCAAGCTGCACTCCGGCGAACGCGTAGAAATCATCCAGGAATCCCGCATCGACGACATCCTCGAAAAAGGAAGCAGCATCCGCCTGCGCGTCAAAGCCGAAAAAATCAACGTATTCGACAGCGACGGCCATACGGCGCTGGTACGCTAAAGGACAGGAGAAAAAGCGATGAAAATAAAAAAGAAAGCAGACATGTGGATGGGGATCAGCATAGCCATACTGCTGATTTACGGCCTGTTCATGATGTACCCCCTGTTCCGGATGCTGGCGCAGTCCGTCTTTGACAACAAAACAGGAGAAGTAACCCTGCGCTACTTCAAACAATTTTTCGCAGACAATTACTACCTGTCCACCCTCTTTAACAGCTTCAAAGTATCCATCTGCGCCACAGCGCTCACGCTCCTGTTCGGCGTGCCGCTGGCCTATATCTACAACCTGTACGAAATCAAAGGCCGCAACTTCCTGCAGATCATGATTATCCTCTGCTCGATGTCCGCGCCCTTCATCGGCGCTTACTCCTGGGTACTCCTCTTAGGAAGGGCCGGACTAATCACCAAGCTGATGAAAGCCCTGTTCGGGATCAAGATGCCCAGCATCTACGGCTTCGGCGGCATCCTGCTGGTACTGTCCACCAAACTGTTCCCGCTCGTATTCCTCTACGTATCCGGCGCGCTCAAAAACGTGGACAATTCCCTGTTAGAAGCCTCGGCCAATATGGGCTGCAAAGGCGTAAAACGCTTTTTCAAAGTCGTAATCCCCCTGTGCATGCCCTCGATCCTGGCCGCCGGCCTGATGGTATTCATGCGCTCGCTGGCCGACTTCGGCACCCCGCTGATGATCGGCGAAGGCTACCGCACCTTCCCGGTTGAAATCTACAAGCAATACGTAGGCGAAGCCGGCACCAACTATAACTTCGCCGCCGCGATCAGCGTAGTAGCCGTCGTCATCACGGCCGCGATCTTCCTGATCCAGAAATACGCCTCCAACCGGTTCAGCTTCACGATGAACGCCCTGCACCCCATCGAGCGCAAAAAGCCGAAAAAAGTCGCAGGCGTCCTGATGCACCTGTACTGCTACGGAATGGTAGCCGTTTCGATCATGCCGCAGGTCTACCTCATCTACTGCTCCTTCCGCAACACCAGCAAGACCGGCAACATGTTCAAAGAAGGCTACTCCCTCATGAACTACCAGCAGGTCTTTGAAACGATGGGCGACGCCATCTACAACACCATCCGCATCTGCGGCGGCGCGCTGATTATCATCGTCATCATGGCAATCCTGATCTCGTACCTGGTAGTACGCCGCCGGAACCTGGTCAACGGCATCATCGACACCCTGTCCATGGTGCCATACATCATCCCCGGCTCCGTCGTAGGCATCGCCCTCGTCATGGGCTTCGGCAAAGAGCCCCTGGCCCTCACCGGCACCGCCTGGATCATCATCATCGCCATGTGCATCCGACGCATGCCGTACACCATACGAAGCAGCGTAGCGATCCTGCAGCAGATTCCGATGACCGTCGAAGAAGCCTCGGCAAGCCTTGGCTCCTCCAAATTCAAAACCTTCTATAAAGTAACCGTGCCGATGATGTTCAACGGCGTCATCTCCGGCGCGATCATGAGCTGGGTCACGCTGATCACCGAGCTGTCCTCGTCGATCATCCTCTACAGCTCCAAGACGATTACCCTCAACCTGGGCGTATACATCATGGTGCAGCGCGGAACCGACGGCAAAGCCTGCGCGATTTCCACGATTTTGACGCTGTTCACCATACTGTCGCTGGTGCTGTTCATGCGCGTATCCAAAGACAAAGAAATCGCGCTGTAAAAACGAAAGCATCCGTAAACAGCGCCGAAAAAAAGGCGCGCCCACAAACGGCGCGGAGAAGGCCAACGCATTAGGGAACGGACGGCTGTCATTGTACATACAGCCCGAAACGTAAAACGCAATGCAAAACGAGGGGGAAAAGCTGGCAAGACGCCGGCCAACAGCCGACCGCCAGCCAACAAAAAATCAACAAGAAAAGCCAGCGGCCGCCTTTAAAAAAGGAAAGAGGCCAAAGCAGCTAGGGAGAACAAGAAAATGGGATTAGTGAACGCAAAAGAAATGTTAACCAAAGCAAAAGCAGGTCATTACGCAGTAGGACATTTTAACCTGAACAACATGGAATCGGTGCGGGCCTTTCTGCTGGCCGCCGAAGAAGTAAAATCGCCGATCATCCTGGGCGTATCCGGCGGCACGGCCAAATACATGGGCGGCTACAAAACGATCGCCCACATGGTAGAGGACTTCATCGAATACCTGGGAATCACCGTTCCCGTAGCCCTGCACGTAGACCACGGCACCTACGAAGAAGCCCTGGCGGCGATCGAAGGCGGCTTCAGCTCGATCATGTTCGACGGCTCCAAATACAGCATTGAAGAAAACGTAGAAAAAACCAAATACATCGTAAGCCTCTGCCGCGAAAAGGGCATCACCGTCGAAGCCGAAGTCGGCGCAATCGGCGGCGAGGAGGACGGCCATATCGCCATGGGCGAGTGCGCCGACCCGAAAGAATGCAAAGCAATCGCCGACTTAGGCGTCGACATGCTGGCCGCCGGCATCGGCAATATCCACGGCAAATACCCCGCCGACTGGAAGGGCTTAAACTTCGACGTCCTGGCCGCGATCCAAAAAGAAACCGGCGAGCTGCCCCTAGTCCTGCACGGCGGCTCCGGAATCCCCAACGAGATGGTTAAAAAAGCCATCACCCTGGGCGTAAGCAAAGTCAACGTCAACACCGAGTGCCAGATCGCCTTTACCGAAGCCACGAGAAAATACATCGAGGACGGCAAAGACCTGCAAGGCAAAGGCTTCACGCCGCGCGCCCTCTTAGCCCCCGGCTTAGAAGCCACGAAAGCCAAGTGCATCGAAAAGATGGAGCTGTTCGGGAGCATCGGCAAGGCCTGAGACGCCGGGACAAAGCGAAAAACATCGGTACGGCCCGGGACGCGGGGAAAAATCCGCAAGCGGCAAAGCATAGCCAGAGCCGAAACCGAGACAACGGCAACGTGCGCATCAAAGTAAACTATAGAAACAAAAATAAGGCCGGGCAGTGGATGTCCCGGCCTTATTATGATACAATAAGAAAACCCAGTGTATCGGCCGGATAGAATCCGGTCACAACGCTCGCAAAGAAAAACGTCGGCTAAAGCCGCCCGGCAGCAGCATAAAAATAGAAGCAGAACAGGAGGGAGCAATGCGGCAAAGAAATAAAAAAGCAATAATCGCAGGAATGGCTGTTCTGATCACTGCGATCGTTCTCGCCTCATGCGCAGGCCATGGCCCGCCTCCCGCCTCACAGACAACAGACGGAACCATTTCAAAGCAGCAAGAACGGGAAAGCAGCACACAGGCAGAACCGGCCGGCAGCCAGGAACCGATCGCCGGCTTCCGGATAACATCCGGCTCTCAGGAATCGGCCTTTGCCCCCATAGAGCCGACGTCCTGCTCCGAGCCGCAAACCGATTACGGCAGCCAATATATCAAGATCGTGTATGACGATCCGGATGCAGAACAAGCATTTCCGAGCGATGTGTATAAACAGGCAGCGGAAATGGCACAGACGGTCGCACGCGAATTTACCCCCGTAGAAGGAGACGGCGCCATACCGCAAACGCTTCTCACGGCGGCGGAGAAAGCGCTGTATGAGAGGATGCCGCATGAGCTAACGCTGCCGCTGGAGCGGCCTGTGACAGAGCCGGAGGCATTTTACGAATCGTTTCAAGAGCCGGTGATGGATGACGAATACCGGCTGTGCTCCATGTACCGCTATTGCCTGGAGGGGCAGAATTATTATCTGCTGGTAAAGGATTACGGCGGCAGCGGCCTTTATTCCTGGATTCATGTATTCCGGGAGACAGAGGGGCGGCTGGAATGGCTTAGCGAACGGATGTCCTTAGACCACAGCGCAGAAGTCATCGAATACGAAGGAGCCTTTTATCTGCTGGAGGGTACCTACAACTACAATTCAAAATGCCGAGACGGCCTGTTGCTCTATACGTTGACCGAAAACGGAATTGGCAAGGGCACGGAAATTTCCCGGGAACCGGCAGCCTATCATTATAAAAGAATCTATACGGACAGCGGCAGCCAGAAAGAAGAAATCAGGTGCGTTTGTACCGGGATGACAAATCCGTAGGTTCTGCTGTTTCCACTAC
>CANSWW010000041.1 GCA_947650845.1 uncultured Lachnospiraceae bacterium | reverse complement strand
CAGGGAGGTTATCCCTGGCCCTTCTCTTCTTTCCTAATCCTTTCTAACTCTCTTACAATCAGCCTCTCGGCCCATGCCGGGGGGCGGCGCCGGCCAGCGTCCCAGCTTTTTACTACGTCTATAGGGATTTCAAAAAAATCGGAAAATTGCTTTTGTGTCAAGCCGGCGGCCTGCCGGTATTCTTTAATCAAACTTCTACCCCCAATTTTCCGGCCGCTGCGTATACTACCGATTCAAAGGTTTCACCGTCGGCCTGCTTCCACTCCTCATCCATTCCAGCCATTATGCAAAGCTCTTCACACAATTCAGGAATCCACTCACCGCTTGCATTTAACTCTTTTGCAATTTCTTCCAATCTCGTCATGATGTTTTACCTCTCAGCCGTACTGGCTTTCCTTTCTCTTTATATGTCTATTATAGTGTACAATGTACACTATGTCAAGAGGATTTTAAAAAAACTTTAAAAAACTTAGTTTTTATATTACTTATATCTTTCATGGCTTTATACCTTCGGCCCGCCAATGGCAGTAGCCCCCTTAGATCAGGTGCGCCGTGTCGTAGACTATGCCGTAAGCCGTATCGACCGGACCAAAATCGACCTGGGCATCCCCAATTATGGCTACGACTGGCTTCTCCCCTATGAGCGCGGCAGGAGCCGGGCGCGCGTCGTGGGAAACGTGGAGGCGGTAGAGCTGGCCATACGCACCGGAAGCGAAATCCTCTTTGACGAGACGGCGCAGTCCCCGTATTTTTATTACACACAGGCGGGGCGGGAGCACGTAGTCTGGTTTGAGGATGTGCGCAGCATGAAAGCGCGGTTTGGGCTGATTGCCGAATACGGTTTACGCGGCGCGGGGTACTGGAATTTGATGCGGCCGTTTCGGGCCAATTGGCTTTTATGGAACGCCACCTTTGCGACCGTGCGAAGATAGAAAAAGTTTACTTTACAAATCTTCCGGCAGAGAGTATTCTAAAGATAAATAAAGTATGGTGCCGGCGGCGGCCCGTGCCGTATACTATCAGGAGGAAAAACGAATGATCGAATTGCATCTGCATCTGGACGGTTCCCTGCGGCCGGCTACGGTAAGGGATTTAGCTGACGAACAGGGAGTAAAGCTTCCGACGCGGGACCTGGAAGAGCTGACACACGAGCATCTGCAGGTCCCGGAGGACTGTACGGATCTGGTGGCCTGCCTAAAACGCTTTGATCTGCCGATCCGGGTTTTGGGGACGCCGCAGGCCATTCGGCGGGCCGCCTTTGAATTGACGGAGGATCTGGCGGCGGAAGCGTACGAATACGCGGAAATCCGCTTTGCGCCCCAGTATGCCCGCTTCACCGGATATGCGCAGGAGGAATTCGTCGAAGCGGCGCGGGACGGGATGCGCGACGCTCTGAAAGAGCATCCTTCGATGAAGGCAGGCTTGATCCTCTGCTGTATGCGGGGGGATGATAACGAAGAAGAGAACAAGGAGACAATTCGCCTGACGGCCCGTTATCTGGGCAGCGGGATTTGCGCGGCCGATCTGGCGGGAGCGGAAAGCCTGTTTCCGACCGAGCGCTTTGCCGAGGTGTTTGCGCTTGCGAAAAAGCTCGATGTTCCGTATACGATCCATGCCGGAGAAGCGGCGGGACCGGACAGTGTGCGCGCGGCTCTGCGTATGGGCCCGGCCCGCCTGGGCCATGGTGTGCGTTCGATCGAGGATCCGGAGCTGGTGCGGGAGCTGGCGGCCCGGAAAATGGTGTTAGAGGTAAGCTATACCAGTAATGTGCAGTGCAAATCATTTGCCACGGCAGACGAGCATCCGTTTCGTAGGCTGTACGACGCCGGCGTTCATGTGACGGTCAACACGGATAACCGTACCGTATCCGGGATTACGCTGGCGGAAGAGATTCGCCGCATCCGTCACAAATTCGGATTTACCGAGCAGGAGATTCACGTTATGCAGGAATATGCAAGAGAGGCTGCGTTTTGCCGACTGTAAAAGAGCGGCGGGCAAACGATACGCGCGGACGGATCCCTTCGCGCGGGACGGATTAGCAGGAGGCAAAAGCATATGGAGAAAAACGAAAAAACGGACAATCCGTACCGAGTCCTGGTGTTTGACCTGGACGGAACCTTAACAAATTCGCAAAAAAAGGTCAGCCGGCGTACGCGGGAAGCGCTGACGCGCGCGCGTCTGGCCGGATGCGAGATCGTACTGGCCTCGGGCCGCCCGATCGACGGGGTGATGCCGATCGCCCGGGAGCTTTCGATGGACCGGCTGGGCGGCTATGTCGTCGCCTTGAACGGGGCGGTCATTATCGACTGCAAGACCGGAAAAACCGTCTATGAAAAAGCAATTCCCCGGGAGCTGGTCCCCGGGATTTGCCGTTATGCGCGGGAGCATGACATCCCGCTCCTAACGTATGTGCCGGGCGGCGAGATCAGCGACCATCCCGAGCACCCGGAGGTCATCCGCGAAGCAAAATGGAATGGACTGCCGCTTCGCTATGTGGAGGATTTTGAAAAAAACATCCCGGATCCGGTGGAAAATATCATGCTGATCGATCATGCCGAACCCCTCGAAAAAGCTTGTGAAGAGCTGAACGATCGGTATGGCAGCCGGCTGACCATTTACCGGTCCTCGCCCTGCTTTTTGGAAGTGCTTCCGCTTGGCGTACACAAGGCCGGCGGCCTGGAGGCCGTGCTGGGCTGGCTGGGCTATGAAAAGGAGCAGATGATGGCCTTTGGCGACGCGGTCAATGACCGGGAAATGCTTGAGATGGCCGGCCTGGGAGTCTGCATGGCCAACGGAGACGAAGCAGCCAAGGCCGCCGCCGACTATGTGACGGCATCCAACGATGAGGACGGAGTCGCGCTGGCGCTGGAACGGTTTGTCTTGTAGCGGCGCGCACATCGCCGTGCCGGTGTCTTGACCGGGATATATCCGGGCACGACACTAGCCGTCCTGCCGATCCGGGGGCGGCAGAAAACGTCCCCGCCGTATGGCGTCGCTTCCATAACGACTGCGGATCGCGTCGATGGCCGTATCCAGCCGGCCCAGCCGCTCGTGCTTTTCGCCGTCAAAAAGATTATACTGATAAAAGCCGCCGTCGCTTAAACGGCTGGCCGATACGCCGAGAAGCCGCAGAGGAATGCGGCTTTTCCACATCTGTGTAAGCAGCGCAACCGAAGTCTGATAAATCTCCTCCGTGACGTCGGTGGGAGAGGGCAGCATTCGCTGATGAGTCTGGCCGCCAAACTGATAATCGGTATATTTGACGGTAATACAGGAGGCCTGGACCTGGTCCGCGCGCAGGCGGGCGGCTACGGATTCGCAGAGAGCCAGCAAGACCGGGCGGGCCTCGTGTAGGTGAGTAATGTCCTGGGCCAGAGTCGTTTCATTTCCGTAGCTTTTGGCCTCGGCCGGTGCTGCCTCCACCGGCCGCTCATCCAGGCCGTTGGCGTAATTCCAGATGACTTCGCCCTGTTTTTTTAAGCGGGAGCGCAGCAGGGCAAGATCACTGTGCGCGAGGTCGCCGATCGTATGGATGCCGAGCTCCGCAAGAGAACGCTCGGTCGCCCGTCCCACCGAAAACAGCTGCCCGACCGGCAGCGGCCACATCTTTTCAGGGAGCTCTTTTGGAAACAGCGTGTGAATGCGGTCCGGTTTTTGAAAATCGGAGGCCATCTTGGCCAGAAGCTTATTGGAAGAGACGCCTACATTGACCGTAAAGCCCAGCTCGTCGCGGATCGTATTCTTGATGCGGGCGGCGGCCTCTAAGGGAGGGCCGTACAGTAAGCTTGTGCCGGTCATGTCGGCAAACGCTTCGTCCACGGAGACTTGCTCTATGACCGGGGCAAAGCGGGCGAGAATCTCAATAAAAGCATGAGAGCAACGACTGTACAGGCCGTGGCGGGCCGGTACGCACAAAAGCTGCGGGCATTTGCGCAGCGCATCGACGATCGGCTCGCCGGTGGCGACGCCGTAGGCCTTGGCCGGGATCGATTTGGCCAGGACGACGCCGCGGCGTTTTTCCCGGTCGCCGCCGACGATCGAGGGAATGGCGCGCAGATCGGTCGTCTCCCCCTGGCGGAGCCGTTCGACGGCCTCCCAGCTTAAAAAAGCGGAATTGACATCCACATGAAAAATCAGACGTTCCGGCATGACGGCTCCTTTCTTTTTGGTTCGGTTTTTTCAGTACCGGACACCGTTTCCGTATCACAACAGCTTTAGTATAGCAAAAAGAACACATGTTTGCAAGAATAAGGTTGCGAAACCAAGCCGATTCTATTATACTGTACATACAGCCTGAGGGCAACGGCCCCCATAATGACACCGAAGGAAAGGACAGGAACACAGAAGATGATTTGGATCACGCTCATATACATTGCCTTTATTTTCGGCAATTCAGCCACTCCGGCCGTGTATTCCGCGGCGGAGAGCGGCTGGGTTACGAACCTTTTAAACCGCGTAGTGGGAAGCATTGGCTTAACGGCCCTGCAGTTTTCCGAAGG
This sequence comes from uncultured Lachnospiraceae bacterium, assembly GCA_947650845.1. Taxonomy (GTDB): domain Bacteria; phylum Bacillota; class Clostridia; order Lachnospirales; family Lachnospiraceae; genus RGIG7193. Next base: position 10,698 of record CANSWW010000041.1, on the reverse strand, counting down.
ATTTATCCGAAAAGCGGCGCATTTTACGGAATATACGGGCCTGGGGATTTTGCTGACGCTCAGCCTGGCAAAACGGGGATTTTTTGCCGGCCGCCGCCGCTTACGTCTGATTCCGGTCGGCTTTCTCGTGGCCTGTATCGACGAAGGAATCCAGTATTTTACGCCGGGACGTGCCTGCAGCATCAAGGATGTGCTGCTGGATACCTGCGGCGTGGCCTTCGGCGTAGGGCTGCTGGCGCTGGTTTCTTATGGTAAGACAAGATGGAAACACCATAATGGGGCATAAAATGTCCTGAGAACATGGACGGATCGGAGGAAGTGCAGAATGAAGATTGCAATTGTTACGGGGGCATCCTCGGGTATGGGACGGGAATTTGCCCGCGAGATCGCGGCGGATGAATATCTGGACGAGCTTTGGCTGATCGCCCGCCGGGGCGACCGCCTGCTGGCACTGAAAGATGAAATAGAAGGGAATTCGGGGGATCTGCAGGTACGCCCGCTGGCGCTTGATTTAACCAAAAGCGAGAGCATCGAGCAGCTAAGGAAGCTGCTCGCAAAGAAAAAGCCGCATGTAAAGCTTTTGGTAAACGCATCCGGCTTTGGGAAATACGGCACTTATCAGGACTTGACCGAGCAGGAGATTTCGCAGATGATCGATTTAAACTGCAAATCCCTGGTGCATTTGACCTACGCGGTGCTGCCCTATATGAAGAAAGGCGGCCGCGTGCTGATTTTAGGCTCGGCGTCCGCCTTCCAGCCGCTGCCGGAATTCAACCTCTACGCATCCACCAAAGCCTTTGTCGTACATTTCTCACGGGCGCTGAACGTAGAGCTGAAAAGCCGTCGCATTTCGGTGACCTGCGTCTGCCCGGGCTATGTGCGCACAGAGTTTTTCCAGGTGGCCCAGGACACAAAAAACCCGAACACCTGTCACAACTTCAAGCCGATGTACGAACCGGAGGCAGTCGTGCGCAAAGCGCTTTCAGACAGCAAGAAAGGCCGCGATCTGTCGGTGCTGGGCTTTGACACAAAGCTAAAGCGCCTGTCCGGGAAGCTTTTGCCGTCTAAACTGGTGATGCGCGTGTGGATGAAGATCAAATAATAAAAGCAGCGAGAAAAATGAAACGAGAAGAGAATGTAATCCGCGTTTCGGTGCGTTCGCTGGTGGAATTCATCCTGCGAAGCGGCGATATTGATAACCGGCGAAGCGCCGGGCGCGAGAAAGAAGCCATGCAGGCCGGCAGCCGGCTGCATCGGCGGATCCAGCGTCAGATGGGAGCCGCCTACCGGGCCGAAGTCGCCCTCAAATGCCGGATTCCGATCGAAGATGTGATCCTGCAGATCGAAGGACGGGCCGACGGGCTGATCGAAGAAGACGGCCGCCTGACCGTAGACGAGATAAAAGGGGTCTTTTTTGACATCAACCGCCTGGAGGAACCCTTTCCCGTGCACAAGGCCCAGGCCATGTGCTACGCTCACATAGCAGGACACGAACGGGGCCTGTCCGCCGTCACGATTCAGATGACCTACGGCAATCTGGAGACCGGGCAGCTGCGCCGTTTTTGTGAGGAATGGGATATGGACAAGCTGGATCACTGGTTTGACCGGCTGACCCGCGAATACGGAAAATGGGCGCTCTGGCAATACCGTCATCGCCTGGCCCGCGATCGGTCCATGCAGGGACTGGAATTTCCCTATCCGTACCGGCCGGGGCAGCGCGATCTGGCCGTATCGGTCTATCGGACCATTTGCCGCGGCAAGACGCTGTTCATCCAGGCCCCGACCGGCATCGGCAAAACCATGTCGGCGGTATTTCCCGCCGTCAAGGCCATGGGAGAAGGATACGCGGACAAGCTGTTTTACTTAACCGCCAAAACCGTGACCCGCACCGTAGCGGAAGAAGCCTTTGCCATCCTGCGCCAAAACGGCTTAACCTTTATGAACGTCACGATCACAGCCAAAGAAAAGCTCTGCATTCTCGAAAAGCCCGACTGCAACCCGCTTGCCTGCCCCTACGCGGCCGGCCACTACGACCGGGTCAACGCAGCCGTATTCTCCCTGCTGCAGGAGGGCGGCATGCTGGAGCGGGGCCGGATCCTGCAGGCAGCGGAAGAAAACCATGTCTGTCCCTTTGAGCTCTGCCTGGATTTAACCCTGTGGGCCGACGCAATCATCTGCGATTACAACTACGTATTCGATCCCAATATCTACCTGAAGCGATTCTTCGGCGAAGGCGTATCCGGCGACTACCTTTTCCTCGTCGACGAAGCCCATAACCTGGTAGAGCGGGCACGGGAAATGTACAGCGCCGTTTTATATAAGGAAGATTTTCTGGAAGCACGCCGCCTGGTCAAAGGACACAGCAAGAAGCTCGAGCGAAAGATAAGCCGCTGCAACCAGGCGCTCTTAGAACTCAAACGAGAATGTGAAACCTGGACCGTTCTCAAAAACGCGGACGCCTTCACCCTGACGCTGCAGGCCCTCTTCGGCGAAATGCAGGAGTTTGCCGAAAACAGCACGGCGCTGGACGGAAACGAAACGTACCGTGACTTTTATTTTGCCGTGCGCCATTTTTTGAACATGGCCGAACGAGCGGACGAAAACTACCGGATTTACACCGAATTGCAGGCCGATGGGCGTTTCATGCTCAAAGAACTGTGCGTCAACCCCTCCGCCTGTCTCAAAGAATGCCTGGATAAGGGAAACAGCACCATTTTTTACTCGGCCACGCTGCTGCCGATGCCCTATTACCGGGAGCTCTTAAGCGGCGATCCGGAGGACTACGCGATCTATGCGCTTTCCCCCTTTGACCCCGGCCGCCGCCTGCTGGCCGCCGCGCGGGACGTAAGCAGTCGCTACCGCCGCCGCGGACGGCAGGAATACGAAAAAATCTACGATTACATCGAAGCCATGGCCCGCGCCCGCGCCGGCAACTACCTGGCATTCTTCCCCTCCTACGCCTTTATGGACGGCGTTGGCGAAATCGCGCAGGAGCGGGGAGCCCTTCTTACCTTCGCCGGCGAGAACCCGTGGCCGGACGGCCAGGAGCCAGAGGGGGATAATCCGTCAATGGACGAGAACGTTTCGATTCGAATCCTAAAGCAATCCTCGCATATGACGGAGCTTGCCCGCGAAGAATTCCTCGATGCCTTTACGGCCGTCGGCCGGCCGCCGGCCGTCTCCTTCATAGGCTTCTGCGTCATGGGCGGTATTTTTTCCGAAGGAATCGACTTGACCGGAGAACGGCTGATCGGCGCCGCCATCGTAGGCACCGGCCTGCCGCAAATCTGCACGGAACGGGAGATTCTCCGCGGATATTACGAAGAAGCCGGCAAGAGCGGCTTTGACTTTGCGTACCGCTATCCGGGGATGAACAAGGTCCTGCAGGCCGCCGGCCGCGTTATCCGCACCGCGGGCGACCAGGGCGTGATCCTGCTCCTGGACGAACGCTTCCTCTGGAACGACCAGACCGCCCTCTTCCCCCGAGAATGGAACGACTGTATTGTCACGGACCGCCGGCACATAGAAGCATTACTCTCAAGCTTCTGGCAGTCCCTCCCAAACGAACCGGAAAGGCCCTGATAAGATGGATAAAAGAACGATTCGCGCCGAAATACGAAAAAAGAGGCGCGCCCTCTCCCCCGAAGAAATCGCCGTCCGCAGCGAAAGGATCTGCCGCTTTTTGCAAACCCGGCGCGAATACCAAGAAGCCGAGCTCATCTACGCTTATCTGTCGATGCCGGGAGAAGTATGCCTGGACACACTTTTAACCGCCGCCTGGCAGCAGGGCAAACGGACGGCCGTCCCCCGTGTCCACGGCAGGGAAATGACCTTTTATCTCCTGACCAATCTGTCCGAAGTAGAACAAAGCCCTCTGGGCATCCGCGAACCCCGTCCCCTGGCCGCCGTCACGGCCTGCTCAAAAACCCTCTTCCTGATGCCCGGAATCGCCTTCGACCGGGCAGGCAACCGAGTCGGCCAGGGCGGCGGCTACTACGACCGCTACCTGTCGCTCCATCCCATGCCGCACAAATGGGCCGTCGCCTTTGACTTCCAGGTCTGCGAAACCCTCCCCGTCGAGCCGCATGACATCCGGGCGGACGCGGTTATCACCGAATGCGGGAACCGGGTTTGGCAGGCAATCGATTTTACCTGTCAAGAAGATAGTAAAAATTTGTAAATTTATGAAAGAAAATAATTACAAAGACGCTTTAGTATGTTAAGATAAACAAAACGCGACATCCAGGAAAGGAGCCCACTTATGATCTACCTAGAATCCCCCAGCACCGACCCCGAGTTCAACCTCGCACTGGAACAATTCGTATTCGATGAAATGGATCACAGCCAGGAATACTTCATGCTCTGGCAAAACGACAACGCCATCATCGTCGGCAAAAACCAAAACACAATCGAAGAGATCAACCAAAAGTACGTCGAAGAACACAAAATCAAAGTCGTGCGCCGCTTATCGGGCGGCGGCGCGGTCTATCATGATTTAGGAAACTTAAATTTTACCTTCATCGTAAACGGCGAGGACGCCTCCAACATGGATCTCCACGCGTTCTGCCACCCGATCGCCCAGGCCCTGAACCAGCTGGGCGTCCCGGCCGAGGTCAACGGCCGCAACGATATTACCATTGAAGGCCGCAAATTCTCCGGCAACTCCCAATATATCCGCAACAAGCGGATCATGCACCACGGGACCATGATGTTCGACTCCGATTTAAGCGTCGTCTCAGCCTGCCTGAACGTATCCCGGGATAAGATCGAATCCAAGGGCGTCAAATCGGTGCGCAGCCGCGTGACCAATATCCGGGAATACTTAAACCAGGATATTACGCTAAAGCAGTACAAAGAGCTGTTGCTTCATTATATGGAACAAGAAACCCCTATGACACGGCACGCCTTCACACCAGAGGAGCTGGCCCGCGCAGAAGAGATCAAAGCGGCCCGCTACGCCCGCTGGGAGTGGAATTACGGCTACTCCCCCCGCTACAGCCTGCGCAAAGAGCGCCGGATCGAAGGCTGCGGGAAAATCCTCGTCTCCATGGACGTGGAAAACGGCCGGATCAAAAATATGGAGTTTTACGGGGATTATTTCGGAAACGGCGACACGGCCGAGCTGGCCGCGCTGCTAACGGGCTGTGAGATGGAGCGGGAGCGTTTGCTTACAAGGCTGGGAGAAGTGGATATCGAGCGGTATTTTAACCATCTGCCAAAAGAATCCTTCGTGGACATCCTGCTTCAATAGACCGCGTCCTTGCGTTTGGCCAGCAGCCACATATTGATTTCCGCGCCGACTAAGAGGATGTTCATACAGGAATACAGCCACAGCATCATAAAGACGATGGCGGCCAGGCTCCCGTAGGTATAAGAAAAATTGGAAAAATTGTCAATATAAATCGAATACACCAGCGAGAAAATCATCCACCCCAGGGACGCAAACAAAGCGCCGGGCAGCTGGCGGCGGAAATGGCTTTTTGTATTCGGCAGAATCTTGTACATCAAGGCAAAGCACAGCGTCATCAGCGTGATCGACAAAAGGGTACGGACACTGATAATATAGGCGGAATACTTGGCTAAAAGCGGCAGGACGCTCTCAATCAGATATTGGAGCCGATTGCCGAATACGAGGATTAAGAGCGAAAAAATCAGCAGCACAATCAAGATCAACGTATACAAAAGCGCTCCCAGCCGCAGTTCAAAATAATTGCGTGTCTCCGAAGTCTTATAGACCTCATTTAAACCGCGCGTCAAAGCATACAGGCTGCGGGAGGCGGCCCACAGCGTAGACACGGCGGTAATGGAGATTAAGGGGACGGAGGTCTGCGTATACAGCTCATCGATGACCCGGATGACATGCGAGCGCATGGCCAGGGGGATTACGTCCATTGCCAGGGCGCTTAGCTGGGACTGCGTCATGGGCATGATATACTGGAGTAAGGACAGGACCAGCATCACAAGCGGCACCGCGGAAATGATGATGAAAAACGCGGCCTGGGCGGCATATACGGAAACCCTGTCACGGGAAATCTGCTGCGTGAAGGGCAGGACGGTAAAAATGATTTTGCGGATCAGCTTCATAAGTCACCTCATGTTTGACGTTTCGCGCAGCGGACAGCGATGGGGCTGTCTGGAAAGAAATGGCGCTTATTCCTATTATATACAGAAACGGCGCGGAAAACAAATCTTTTTTAAGGCAAAGGCGCCGTTTCTTCCTTCTTTTGCGGGATCTGGACCCAAAATACCGTACCGGTCTTAAGCCGGCTCTCCACCGTAATCCGGCCGCCCTGCCGTTCAATCAGCTCCTTGGAAATGGCAAGCCCGAGTCCGGAGGAGCTGCGCTTCCCATGGTGGTCGGAATAATAGCGTTCGAAAATCCGCTGTTGATTTTCCGGCGCGATGCCCACGCCGTCGTCACGGATGCTGATTTGATAGAAGCCCGCGCATTCTTCCCCGGTGATTTGGATGAGCCCGCGGTTCGGCATCTGCTCAACGGCATTGTCGGCAATATTCTGCAGCGCCTGGCGGTAGTAGACCGGATCCGCGTGACAGGGCAGAGGCCCGGGCGTCTGCAGCCGTACGTCGATCGGTTTTCCCGCGGCTTTTAAGCGAGTCTGTTCCGCGACCTCCTCCAAAAGCTTCTTTAAGTCAAAGGGGAGCTGCTGGAAGGTAATTTGATTGTCGTCCAATTGGGATACAAGGAAGATTCGCTCCATCAATTCCTGGACATATTGCGTATTTTGGCTTAGCTTGTCGAGACATTCAAGGGCTTTTAGCGGTTCCTCGGCCAGATAATCCTGGGCCATGTCCACATAGCCGCCCAGGGAAAAGAGCGGCGTTTTTAAATTGTGGAGAAGGCTGCGGACAAACTCGGTTTTCTCCTTGGTTTTTTGACGGATCCGCTCCTCCAGATGGGTATTCAGGCGCTCGGCTTCATTAAACTTTTGGGCAAAACGGAGGCAGGCCAGCAGAAAGAAGGCAAGACCGTAAAAGCTTTCGATAATGCCCCGCAGACGCAGCTGCAGGTCAAGGAAGCCCTGGGGAAGAAGGGCCAGCTCGCAGCCGGCGTCAAAGAAACGCAGGGACACGGTGAAGGACCAGGCGACTGCCAGGATCGCGGCCGTGCCCGGATGGTCGGAAGCGCTTTTTACAATGACCCAGGCCTCGCAGAGGTAGCAGACGATATAGACAAACATCAGCGCAAGGTAAAACGGCAGGCCGGTCCCCAGGCAGCATACAGGAAAAAATGCAGCCAGGCAAAAATAGAAGAAATACGGTCGGCGGCCGATTTTTACATCGAACAGACATTTCATCAGGCGATAGCGGAGAAAGGCGACCAGAAGGCACATGGCCAGCCGGTGAAAATTTACGTTCATCTGGGGAAAAGAGGCCCCGAAATAAGAGAAGCGGCCGAGAAAAAGCAAATTTAAAAGCGGTATTTCGGAGAGGAACGGCAGCGTATTCATCAAGGTCCGCACCATTGTCGTATAACTGAGCAGGGCCAGCCAGAAAAGATATGTTTCGGAGGGCTTGCCGACCCAGAGAACGAGTGAAAACAGAAGAACGGCAAAGGAAATGCCCACGGTAAACAGCCCTTTGGCGGTTTCAAGCTGCAGGGCCCGCAAAGCGGCATCCTGGGGATCGATCGGCGGCCTGCCGACCTGGGAGTCGCCTGGCTGAAGCTGGTTGACGTGTACAAATAATGCGAACAGAGCGGCCGTTAAGACCGCCATAAACAAGATCAGAGCCAGTTTTTTTCGTTGTTGGGACATGGATTTTTTCCTCCGTTGGAATGAAACCGCTACACAGACCATAATACGGAAAAAGAAGAAATCTTTCAACCCTTTTGGGGGAAAATAGGATCAAAGGACGCCGATTTGTATCCGGCCGAAGGGAGGCAGCATATGAACCGTATTTTGATGATCGAGGACGACATGGAGCTTTGCGAAATTTTGCAGTTTTATCTCCTGAAGCAGCCGGAGTATGACGTAACCGTTGTCCACAGCGGCGAAAGCGCCCTGAAGCTGGTGCAGGTGCGTGCCTTCGACCTGTTTCTGATCGACATTATGCTTCCGGGAATCGACGGGCTTGCCTTCTGCGAACGCCTGCGCCGCTATTCCTATGCCCCGGTGATTTTCATCAGCTGTCTGAGCGACGATGAAACCGTCATCCGCGCCCTGAAAATGGGCGGGGACGATTATCTGGTCAAACCGTTTAAGGCGCCTGTTTTGATGGCGCGCATCGAGGCCAATCTCAGGCGGAGCCGGATGGCGCATCCGGACGGGCCGCAGGTGCGCATCCGTGATCTGATCCTGGACGTGGGAACGCATTCCGTCTATAAAAACGGGCAGGAGCTGGCTCTCTCGCCTACCGAGTACGAGATCCTTTTTTACCTGATCTCCAACCGGGGGAAATTTATTTCCTTTGACGAGATATACGATGCGATCTGGCAGCGGCCCAGCTTTGGGGATATGCGAACCCTTTTTGTCCATATCAGCCATCTGCGGCAAAAAATTGAGGAGGATACGGCCCACCCGTATTATATCCGCACGCATTTGCGGGACGGGTACATTTTTGCGGCGGAATAAAGAAGAGCACGTATTCTTAATTGAGAATTGATTGAGGTTTAACCGCGCCCCAACCTAAAATCTTCTTCCCTGTGCTATGCTGTAGATACAAGAAAAAGCAGGGAGGAAGAACCGATGAAAAACGTGACAAGAAGAGAATTTATGAAATCGACGGCCGCCGGTGCGCTGGGCATCGCGGCCGCCGGTTTGTTAGGCGCTTGCTCGGCCGGGCCGGCATCGACAACGGCAGCGGCCGAGCCTTTGCCGGACACTTCCATAGGGGAGACGGCCGGACCTGAAACAGCGGCGGCCACGGAACCGGCGACGGCTGCGGAGACGGCCGGGGCATCGGAGATCGCGGCGGGAGCCGCGAACGGGCCGGCTGCGATCGATACGGCCGCGCTTGGGATTACCGCGGCCGAGCTGGAAGGCTCTGTGGCTGAGATTGGGGCCATTACGGATTTTGTGGAAGAGCATGCCTACGATGTGATTGTGGTCGGGGCGGGGACAACGGGGATTCCGGCTGCCCTGGCTGCGGCGGAGGCCGGCGCGAGCGTGGGCGTATTGCAGAAACAGGCAATGGTGTTCGCGCAGGGGAACCTGGCGGCGGCGGTCGATCCGAGCCAGAGCGACGAGATCGGGACTGCCCAGTATGTCCATGAGCTGCATTCGATTTATGACCACCGGGGAAATATCAAGCTGCACCGGATCTATGCGCAGCGTTCGCCGGAGGCGCTTGCGTGGTTTGAAGAAAAGCTGAAGGAAGTCGAATTTACGAATTATAAAGAGAGCGACAGCAAGCTCCATACGTACGACGACGGCGTATGCTTCCTCAAGGGACGTCTGTTTCCCGGGCAGATGATTGAGCCGATGACGGCGTTAGCCCCTTACGCGGAACAAAAAGGCGTGGAGTTTTTCTACGAGACACCTGCGGTGCAGCTGATCCGGGAGCAGGGCGCGGTCGTGGGCGTGATCGGAAAATCGCCGGCCGGCTATATAAAATTTACGGCGAAAAAGGGCGTCATTTTGGCAACCGGCGATTATCAGAACAACGATGCCATGGTGTCCCGTTACACGCCGGATGCCGAGATGTATGAGAGAAAGCAGACCGGCAAAACGGGCGACGGCCATCTGATCGGTATGCTGGCGGGGGCCAGGATGGAACCGGGGACACACTGCAAGATGGTTCACGCGTCCGGCGCGGGCGTTTTGCGGGAAGAGCCGCTTTTGGCCCTCAATATGAACGGCGAACGTTTTATGTATGAAGACATCGAATACGGAGACCGCAATACGGTTCTCAGGGATCAGCCGCTAAACCAGATGGTTTCGCTGTTTGACGCCAATTACGCGGAGTATGTCTATGGCTGGGGAAGCGACCCGACCGTTCCGACCGTGGCCAATGCCTCAGAGGAAAAGCTGGCTTCGTTTGTGGAAAACGGGACGGTCTTAAAAGCGGATACCCTGGAGGAGCTGCTGGCGGCGGCCGGATTGCCGGTGGAGACGGGCAAGGCGTCCGTGGAGCGCTACAATGAGCTGTGCGCCATGGGGAAGGATCTGGATTTTGGGAAATCTTCCAAATACATGAAGCCGGTCGATACGGCGCCTTTTTACGCACAGGTACGCAAATTTCAGATTTCGGCGATTCCGGCCGGCCTTCTGGTGGATGAAAACAGCCAGTGCCTGGACGCGGACCGGGAGCCGATTCCCGGCCTGTTCGCGGCAGGCAATTGCTCGGGCTGTTTCTATGGGGATAACGATTACTCCCTGTCCACGATGGGGCTTTCCATCGGCCGCTGTATCACCTTTGGTTATCTGGCGGGGCAGTATGTAGCCGGTCTGTAGAGCCGTCATTCCGGACGGATTTCATAGGAGCCTTGATCGAGGTCAATGGTGACGACCGTCCCGTCGGAAAAGGTGCTTTTCTGCCTGCGGCCGCGCGGATCAAGCAGCTCATGGCGCACCATCTCGCATTTGGCGATGCGTTCCTGCAGGGCGGCTACGACCTGGTAACGGGCGATTTCTTCGTCGAGCCGCTTTTCGGCGGCTTCGTCGAAGGCCCCGTCGCAATCCGGGTAAGCGCCGTCCTTGTCCACATAGGCGGCGCCGCCGTTTAACAGCGCGTACAGCA
>CANSWW010000040.1 GCA_947650845.1 uncultured Lachnospiraceae bacterium | reverse complement strand
GCGCTTTTTTCCTCTGCGCTTTTCACCTCCCGCGCTTTTTGCCCCCTCCCGCGGCAAGCCTACAGCAAAACCCTTCCCCGCCCGGCCGCCACCTTCTGCGTTATTCTACAGAAAGAAATCGCCTCCTCGTTTTCACGCAGGCAATGCGCCCCATAATGATGCGCCTCCGGATATTCAAAGGGCACGATCGCCAGATTCTTTTCCGCCTGTTCCGACAACGGCGGAACCACCGCCAAGCCATATCCCGCCCTTACATATTCATACATAACCGGCACCGATTCCGCAAACAAAATGGATTTTTTGTCATGGTTCGTTTCCAGATAATGGAACAACCGGCGCAAAACAGGAAAGCCCTGCGCCTGGTGGCAGATAAACAACGGAAAGCCGCGGATATCCTCCACCGTCACAACCGTTTTCCGGGACAGCTCATGGTCCGGCGGCATAATACAGGCCGGCCCTGTCGTATACAAATCAAAATACATGTGCTCTCCGATTTCTTCATTGACCGGAGCAAAAACCACATCCCGCCGGCCCGTAAAAAGCTGGCTGTAAATCTCCGCGATATCGCAAATATGCAGGCGGGGAAACACCTGCGGCGCCTGTTTTTGATACTCCCGCAAAACCTCCGGCAGCAGACGCAGCGGGCCGTCTCCGCTATAAGCGATCTCCAGATTCCGCGAGTAGCTGTGAGCCGCGTTCCAGGCCCTCCCCAGGGACCGCTCCATATGCGACAGCATATCCTGCGCATCTATATAAAAGCTGCGGCCGGCCGGCGTAAGGCTCACATTGCGGCTGCTCCTCTCAAACAGACGAACCCCTATTTCATTTTCCAGATTTTTGATCTGATGGCTGATGCTTGGCTGCGATACAAACAGCTGCTTTGCCGCCTCGCTGAAATTCAACGTCCGCGCCAAGGTAATAAAGCATTTCAGCTGATGCACATTCACTCTGTCTCCCCCCTGTTATCTATGCGTTTTTTCTATATATTATATCATTTATTCATTGGAAAATCAAATACATGTCTGTTATGATAAAAACATCTCAAACAAACCCTACAAGAAAAGGAGAGGAATGATTATGAAGCAACAGCTAACTCGACGCGACTTTTTGAAGGGGACGGCCGCCGGCGCCATCACCGTAGCGGCCGCCGGCCTTCTCGGCGGCTGCAGCACGCCGGCCGCCGCGGCTACGACGGCAGCGGAGACTTCCGCCGCCCAGACGCAGGCCCCCGAAACAACGGCCGCGCAGACAACAGCCGCGCAGACACAGGCTCCTGAAACAACGGCCGTGACAGAAGCTCCCGCCCCTGCCGCCTCCGCCGGTTACGATATCCCCGCCGGGTTGACGGCCGAGGAAGTCGAAGCCAGCGTCTGCGAGCTCGGACCGATTACCCCCGACGAAACGCTGGATTTTGACGTCGTTGTGGTAGGCGCCGGCGCAGCCGGCGTTCCCGCGGCCGGATTTGCCGCGGAAGCCGGCGTGAAGGTCGCCCTGCTCCAGAAGGAGGTCGCCGTCATGTCCCAGGGCAACTGCGGCTCCGCCATCATCAAATCGCGCTCCACCGCCGCGGGCATCCAAAAATGGATTCATCACACAAACAGCCTCAACGACTGGCGCTCCGACCCCCGTCTGCTCAAGGCATACACCGATCATTCGGAAGAGGCGCTTTTATGGTACTTAAACCGGGCCGGCCTCACCTCCGAGACTGAGTACGGCGACGGCAGCAAGGTAGATGACAACGCCCGCTCCAGCGAGCTTCTGAACAACGGCAACGGACTGGTTGCCTACATGAGCACCAGCCACGATTTGACCGGGATGTGGTCCGACCGTCTCGACAGCTACGACTACGGCGACGACCATTGCTATTTCATGGCTCCCTGGATCGGCCCCAAGCCGCAGAACGTCGGCAACGCCCTGCAACTGGCGCTCGACAACGTAGCCGCCAAATGCCCGAACCTGGAGGTCTTTTACAGCACGCCGGCCGTGCAGCTGGTCACGGAGGGCGGCAAGGTCGCCGGCGTCATCGCCAAGGACGCCGACGGCAAGTACATCCAGTTTAATGCTTCCAAGGGCGTGATCCTGGCTACCGGCGACTACATGAACAACGATCCCATGACGGCCCGCTGGTGCCCGGACGTCTCGGATTTTGATAAAAAGCAGATCCGCAAGACCGGCGACGGCCACGTCCTGGCCCTCAGCGCCGGCGCTAAAATGGAAAACCTGGGCCACACCAAGATGATGCACGACTTCGACTCCGGCCTGATGTACGAGGAGCCCTTCCTCTATGTCAATATGGACGGCGAACGCTTTACCAACGAATACACCGGTTTTGTATACATGGGAAATATCCTGAAATTCCAGAGAGGCTTTCAGGGCGCTAACGTAGACGCCAACCATCCGGACGGCTCCCGCGGCTGGTACTGCACCATCTATGACAGCAGCTATGAAAACTGGCCGGCAGACGAATTCGTTAGCGGCATGGTTCCGGCCGCCGCCATGCAAAAGTACATCCCCGGCGCCGTCGAAAATCCTACCGGCGTGTTTGTCCATCTGATCGACAGCCACTGCTGCGATACGCTGGAGGAGCTGGCCGCCGAGCTGGAGATTCCGGCCGAGCAGCTGCTTGCCACCGTGGAGCGCTACAACGAGCTCTGCGAGGCCGGGAGCGACGATGATTTCGGCAAGCCCGCTAAGTATATGCATCCGATTAAGACCGGTCCGTTCTGGGGCGTGCGCAAGCACATCCGCGTATCCGCCCTCTGCTCCGGCGTGACGATCAATGAAAACGGCCAGGCCCTGGACGCTAACGGCCAGGTCATTGACGGCCTGTACTGCGTCGGCAACCTGGGCGGCCCCTTCTACGGCGGCAATGATTATCCGTTCCATCAGACCGGGCTTTCTTTGGGCCGCTGCTATACCTTTGGCATGCTGGCCGGCAAGCATGCGGCGGCGAAGGCGTAGGAATCCGGACGGATTGGGGCGCTGAGCGTTAGACGCCCGGCGCCGGACGTTTTAAAAAATGCTTTCTTTCGAAATGGCAGACTTGCATCCGCTTCTTTTGGAAGAAAGCATTTTTTCTTATGCGTTTTATCTTTTCCAGGGGCTGTTAGGGAGTCACGGCGCCGACAAGCTCTCGGATATCCTCCACTCCTTGCTCTTTCATATAAGCTTCCATCCCGTCCAGAATCCGTACCGTCGCATCCGGCCGCACAAAATTCGCCGTTCCTACCGCCACTGCCGACGCCCCGGCCAAAATAAATTCCAGCGCATCCTCCGCCGTTGCGATCCCGCCCATCCCAATTACCGGGATTTTGACGGCATGCGCCGCCTGATACACCATCCGCACAGCCACCGGCTTAATCGCCGGGCCCGACAGGCCCCCTGTCTGATTCGCCAGGGCAAAGCAGCGCCGACGCACGTCAATCTTCATTCCGGTCAACGTGTTTATCAGCGACAGGACATCCGCGCCGCCCGCTTCCGCCGCCCGCGCCGTCTCGGCAATATCGGTCACATTGGGGCTCAATTTCATAATAACCGGCTGGCGGGCTTTTTTCTTTACTGCCGCCGTAATTTGTTCCACGGCTTTCGGATTTTGGCCGAAGGCAATCCCGCCTTCTTTTACGTTGGGACAGGATATATTGATTTCCAACAAATCTGCCGGTTCTTCGGCCAGGCGCTCCACCACCTCCAAATAGTCGCTTTCGCTTTTTCCGCAGACATTGACTACTACTTTTGTGTCAAACTGTTTTAAAAACGGCAGATCCCGCCGGCAAAAAAGGTCGATGCCCGGATTCTGCAGACCGATGGCATTCAGCATGCCGCCGGCCGTCTCCGTGATGCGGGGCGTGGGATTGCCCTCCCAGGGAACGTTGGCTACTCCCTTCGTCACCACCGCGCCCAGACGGTTTAAATCTACGTATTCGCCGTATTCCGCTCCGGAGCCAAAGGTCCCTGAGGCTGTCATCACCGGGTTTTTCAGCTCGACTCCGGCCAGGTTGATTTTCATATTCATTACAGCTCTACCTCCTGCGCCAAAAATACGGGGCCGTCCTTGCAGATCCGTTTATTGTGGACGCCCGTATGCGCGTCCGCCTCACGGGAACGGCACACACAGGCCAGACAGGCGCCGATGCCGCACGCCATTCGTTCCTCTAAGGACAGATAGCAGAGAATATCCTGCTCTAATGCGTACGCCTTCACCGCCCGCAGCATCGGCGTCGGCCCGCAGGCGTAGATCACTTCGCCTGTCACGCCCTGCTCCCGGATCGCATCCAGCACATTCCCCTTTGTTCCCACGCTGCCGTCCTCGGTGGCGACGACCACTGGCGCGTACTGCTTCATGGTTTCGTAGAGAAACAGCTGTTCATCCCGATAACCGGCGACCATCGTCTTTTCTCCGGGAAGCCGCTTGGCAAGCTCCAGCATCGGCGGAATCCCGATCCCGCCGCCGATTAAAACCGCCCGCTCCGTATGCAGCGGGAAGCCGTTGCCGAGCGGGCCCTGCAGACGAATCGCTTCCCCTGCTTCCCAGTCGGAAAACTCCGCCGTTCCCGCACCGGCCACCCGGTACACCAGGCGAATCGCCGTATCGCTCACTTCGCAGATGCTGATGGGGCGGGGCAGAAGTCTCGCCCCGTCCTTGCAGTACACCGACACGAATTGGCCCGGGAGCGCCGTCCGGGCAATGCTTCCTGCCTCAATCCACATACTGTAAACATTCTCCGCCAGCTGTTTCTGAGACAGCAAACGCCCTGTAATCTGTTCCCTCATAATTTCCTCTTTTCCGCCCGTGTTTCCAGGGCATAGTGGGATACTCTTGCGGTATTTCCTCTTTTCTGCCCGTGTTTTCAGAGCATAGCAGGATACGCCTGCCCTTTCAAATGCCCGGCACCGCCGCGCGAATATCCGCAATCATGTCCTTCGCTGCCTGGCGAGCCGCCTCCCCATAGTTTTCCGCGCCGAATGCCGCGTATTTTTCCTGCTTCCAGGCTGCGATAATGCCGCGCGACGAATTGACAATCGCCCCGGAACCGTCCGCCTTAAAATAAGGAGCCAGATCGGCCGCCGTCCCTCCCTGTGCACCGTATCCCGGCACTAGGATCAATGTCCGCGGCATCAGCTGCCGCAAAATCTCGCCCATCTTAGGATACGTTGCGCCGACTACCGCACCAACGTAGCTGTATTCTTCTCCCATCGCCTCCGCGCCCCAGGCCGCCACCTTCTCTCCTACCCACTCATAGAGAGGGCGGCCGTCGATCCGGCGGTCCTGAAATTCGCCGCTGGAGGGATTCGAAGTCTTTACCAGCACAAAAATCCCCTTTTTCTCGGCCCGGCACACGTCGATAAACGGTTTTACGCCGTCGCTGCCAAGATACGGATTGACGGTCGCAAAATCCTCTGCAAACGGGGCAAGCATGCTCTCCCCCACCTGCACACGGCCCAAATGGGCTACCGCGTAGGCCGCCGAGGTCGAACCGATATCTCCTCTCTTAATATCTCCAATTACGATCAGCCCCTTTTCATGGCAGTAGTCGACCGTCTGTTTATATACGGTCAAACCGGGAATCCCAAACTGTTCGTACATGGCAATCTGCGGCTTCACCGCCGGCACCAAGTCGCAGACGGCATCGATGATCGTACGGTTATACTCCCATACGGCGGCCGCCGCGCCGGAAAGTGTTTCGCCGTGTTCTGCGAAAGCTGCTTTCTTTACCGAATCGGGGATGTACGAAAGCATGGGATCCAGGCCCACCACGACGGGGGCTCTCAATTCTTTGATTCTTGCTGTAAGCCGATTGATCATGGGATATGGTTCCTCCTGTTTGATTAAGTATACTTGATGCTGTTCTGTTTCCAACATGCAAAAGCGAACATACCGGCAAGCCAGGATGTTCGCTTTTTGCGAGCACGAGACGGGACTCGAACCCGCGGCCCCCACCTTGGCAAGGTGGTGCTCCACCACTGAGCCACTCGTGCATTTCCAATATGAAGTTATGAAGAGCACGAGACGGGACTCGAACCCGCGGCCCCCACCTTGGCAAGGTGGTGCTCCACCACTGAGCCACTCGTGCATATGCGCCCTTTGTCCGGCGCATGTAATAGTTTACTATATACAACAGTTTTTGTCAACTACTTTTTTGCTGCCGCGAAAACGAAATTTCGCTTCTGCGGCCCATGTTTTCCGGTTTTATCTCCTATGCCAGAAGCTCCTCCAGCTGCGTGAGCCTTTCGTCAAACAGCTTCACCGCCGCCTGCACAGGCTCCTTTTGGCTCATATCCACACCGGCCAGCTTCAGAAGATCGATCGGGTCCTGCGAACCGCCGCCGGTTAAGAACTTCATATAATCGCGCACGCCCTCTTCTCCCAGCTCCAGAATTCGCGTCGCTAAAGCGGCCGCGGCCGCGATGCCCGTCGCATACTGATACACGTAAAACGGCGTATAAAAATGCGGTATTTTCGCCCACTCCAGGCGGATTTCCTCATCCGATACCATATCCGGGCCAAAATACAGCTGATTCAGCTTCCGGTACGCCTCGCTCAGCCGTTCGGCGGTCAGCGCCTCGCCGCTTTCAAACATCCGGTGCGCCTGCATCTCAAATTCGGCGAACATCGTCTGGCGGAACATCGTCCCCTTCATGCCGTCCAGGAAATGATTGAGGATATAGGCCCGCTGTGTCGGATCCTGCGTTGTCTCCAGCAGATAGCGGGTCAAAAGAATCTCGTTGCAGGTGGACGCCACCTCGGCCACAAAGATTTTATAGCCGGCCGTCTGGTGCGGCTGGACCTTGTTGCTGAAATAGCTGTGCATCGCATGCCCCATCTCATGCGCCAGCGTAAACATATCGTCGAGCTTTTCTTTGTAGGTCATCAACACAAACGGATGGGATACCGTGCCGCCGCTGCAATAAGCGCCGCTCCTCTTGCCCACATTTTCACAGGCGTCGATCCAGCGGTTTTCAAAGCCCTCGTTCAACGCGGCCAAGTACTCGTCTCCCAACGGCTTTAGCGCCTTCAGGATCGTCGCGCGCGCCTCCTCAAAAGGAACCGCCGCCTTGCACTCCGGAACCATCGGCACGTAGACATCATACATATGCAGCTCGTCCACGCCCAGCACCTTCTTGCGCAGCGCCACATACCGGTACATCGACGGCAGCCCCTCATGGATGACCTGGATCAGATTATCGTACACCTCCTCCGGCACATTGGCGGGCGCCATATACATGGCGCGGGTCGAAGAATACCCCCTGGCCTTGGCAAAGAAAACCGCCTGGCGGATATTGGCCGTAAAGTTCGCGGCAATCGTGTTCGCAAATTGTCCGTAGCCGGCATATAAGGATTCAAACGCCGCCTTGCGCACGCGGCGGTCCTTGCTCTCCATCAAGCCGATAAAGCGGCCCTGCGTGACCGCCGTCTCCTCCCCGTCCTCGCCGATGATATCGGCAAACTTCAAATCGGCATTGTTCAGCATCATAAACGTATCATATGGAGAGTCCCCCATCTCATCGGCGCTGGCTAAAAGCGCCTCCACCTCGCTGCTTCGGGTATGCGCGCGCTGGCGCTCCAAGAGCGTAAAATACCGGTCATATACCAAAAAGCCCGGATCCGACGCGCGGTAAGCGGCCAGGGTTTCCGGCGGAATCGCCATAATCTCCGGTTTGGCAAACGCCGCCGCTTCCAGCGCCCGCGCCCTGAGCATCTGCGCTCTCATATACATATCCTGGCCGTCCATATCGGTCGTGTCCACATCCATATTCAAATGCGCGTACATATAGACCTTGCTGATCTCTTTTTCCAGATCGTCCGCATAATCCAGGTATTCCCGCAATGTTTTCGCGGATTCTCCCAGACGACCCTTGTAGGCGTTTGCCTCCTCGATCCGCTCGGACGCCTTTTGTAGAGCGCTCTCCCACGCTTCCCTCGTCTCAAACAAATCCTCTACCGCCCAGCGCTTTTCTGCCGGGATTTCACTTCGCTTCGCTACTGCCTCTGCCATTTCGATGTTTCCTCCTTCTTGCCCGTGTTCTCAGGGCATACTGGTACGCACTTGCGGTGTTTCCTCCTTCTTCGTTCACCGCCCGCAAGGGAGCGCCGGCCATCCGTTTTGACGGACCGCATTTTCTCTAGTATAGCAGTTTTAGACAGCCAATTCAACCGTATCCGGGCAAAATTCCGCGCGAATGTAAGAAGGCGCCCGCTTTCCCGCGGACGCCCCCGAATCTTTATTCCTATTTTATCATTTTGAAAGCTGCTCCAGCACCCAGTCCGCATCGTCCGTCGTCTTTAAGGTTTCCAACAATGCCGGATCTTCCAAGAGCGTACAGAGATTTGCCAAAAGCTCCAGATGCTCGTCTCCAATCCCCGCAATGCCGAATACCAGCTGCGCCTTCTCCTCGCCGAAATCTACGCCCTGCGGATACTGGAAGCATACGATGCCGGTTTTCTTCACCGTGCCTTTCGCGCTCGTCGTACCATGGGGAATCGCCACGCCCATGCCAATGTAGGTCGAAACCAGGCGCTCGCGCTCCTGCATGGCGTCCACATACGTTTTATCTACATAACCGAGCTTTACCAGCATTTCCCCGGCCGCCTGGATTGCCTCCTCCTTGCTGACCGGCTGCTGTCCTAAACGGATGCCGTCCCGGATAATCACCTGCTTCCTGACCGGCACCTCCGGAATCACAATGTCCGTATTCTCGCCGGCCGGAGCCGCCGGCATATCTCCCGTATTCAGCTGTATGTACAGTGCGTCCAGCGCCGGATCCGCCAGGAAATTGCCGATTGTAATCAGCTGGGCCTGCGGCGCGGATTTCCTCGCCCGGTCCGCCAGCGTCGTCTGAACCACCGCGATATCGCAGTCGCCCGGAATCGTATCCACCGACGTATTGGTCACCGTAATATCCGGGCGGCTTCCCTTGATCCGGTTGCGAAACTTGGTCGCGCCCATGGCCGAGGAGCCCATACCGGCATCGCAGGCAAAGACGATCTTTTTCACCTCCGAGGCCTTCTCGATCGTACCGGGAACGACCGTCTCCCCTTTGGCCTGAGCCTTCATGGAAGCCATCTCCTGCTGCGCCTCCTCCAGGCTCTTCCCGCCGGCCATTTTCACCAAGACCGAAGCGATGGCAAAGGAAACGCCCGCCGAGAGCAGCACTCCCACGACGACCTTCCACATATCCGGTCCCGGCGTCATCATCAGATAGGCGATGATCGAGCCGGGAGACGCCGGCCCTACCAGCCCGCATCCGGTCATATTGAACCAGAAAATCGCCGCCATGCTTCCGACGATCGGCGCTGCGATTACCAGCGGGTTCATCAGGATATAGGGAAAATAAATCTCATGGATCCCGCCGAACAAATGGATGATGATCGCACCGGGAGCAGAGTCCTTTGTCGCCTTATCCTTGCAGAAGAGCATATAGGCTAACAGCACGCCCAGGCCCGGGCCCGGATTCGGCTCCAGCATGTACATGATGGACTTGCCGGCCTCCGCCGCCTGCGCCGTGGCGATCGGCGTGAACACGCCGTGGTTGATGGCATTGTTCAAAAACAGCACCTTCGCCGGCTCGATAAAAACGGAAACAAACGGCAACAGCTCATGCTCCACCAGCGCGCTGACCCCGGCCGAGAGAACGTTCAGGATCGCGCTCATCACCGGCCCGATGACCACATAGCCCAGCATCGCCAGCACCATGCCGATGATTCCGGCCGAAAAATTGTTAATCAGCATCTCAAAGCCGGCAGGCATATGGCCGTCCATCGCCTTGTCAAATTTCTTGATGCAAAAGCCGGCCAGCGGTCCCATCACCATGGCCGCCATCAGCATCGTAATTTCCGTGTTGCTCATAATCGCGCCGACGACCGCGATCGCGCCCACGACACGGCCCCGGTCCCCGCCGATCATCCGGCCGCCCGTCGAGGCGATCAGGATCGGAATCAGGTATGTGAGCATGGGCCCTACCATACTGTTAAAGCCCGCGTGCGGCATCCAGCCGGTATCGATGAACAGCGCCGCCAGGAAGCCAAAGGCGATCAGCGCGCCGATATTCGGCATGACCATGGCCGACAAAAACTTTCCAAATTGTTGCACCTTATTTTTCAAAACGATTCCTCCTCACTCTTTTTCGCCAACTACGCAAGGCAAGCGACGAAGAACCGATCAATCCTACAGCACCGTCACGCGGTGCTTCTCACATTCCTCCAAAAACGATGCCGGCAGCGCGCCGTCCGACACAACGATGTCAATCTCCTCCAGGCCGCAGATGCGAAACGTACTGCGCATCCCCACCTTGGACGAATCCATCAGCACGATCGTCTGCTCCGCCTGGCGGATCGCCGCCTGCTTCAGCAGCGCCTCTTCGTCGGCGCCGCAGGTAAAGCCGGTCGCCTGGCTGTAGCTGGTAACGCCCAAAAACGTCTGACTGAAATTGACCCGTTCCAGCTCGCGAATCGCCGTAATTCCGTACACACTCTGGCTGTAGCGGTTCAGCCGTCCCCCCGGCAGCATCACCGTCGGCTTCGACAGGCCGACAAACTCCGCCGCGCAGCTTAAGCCCGTGGTATACACCAAGTTCGACTGATTCGGGAAGCCATGCGCCATCGTCGTGGCCGTACTTCCGGAGTCCAAAAAGATCGTCGTGTCCGGCCGCAGCAGCGAAAGCGCCTTCTCGGCAATTTTTTGCTTGGCCGGAATGTTGCGGACGGCCCGCTTGCTTAAATAGTCGTCCGTACCGATCACCGTCTCCACCGATTTCGCCCCGCCGTGCACCCGTACAATTCGTTTTCGTTCATCTAACAGCTTCAGATCCGTCCGCAGCGTCATCTCCGACACGTCCGGAAATGCCTCCCGAATGCGGGCAAAGCTCACCGTACCGTTTTGATTGATCAGTTCTACCATTGCATTTCTGCGTGTTTCCATCGCGTCCAACATTGTCTCCTCTCCGGTTCCGACTCCCGCCGGACGGGAGAACGAACCCTCTTATTCTTTTATAAAATGCGCCAGCAGATATTCCTCTGCCTCCGGGCACCACAGGCCCCGGTGCGCCTCCACAATATCCGCCAAAGCCGTAAGGCGGGCGTCTCCTTCTTTCTCCCCCAGCGCCCGCAGATCGGAAAGCGCGGTTAACGGCATCGAAAGGTGCGTATAAATGAGCTTTTTGCCGCCGGGAATCTTCGGCAGGTTGAGCGTCGTTTCCGCCGCCGCGTCAAGCCCTCCGATATGCGTCACCATTACCGCCGGGTTAATCCGCTTTTCGGCGGTCAGCTTGAGCGACTCGATCATATCCGCCGTATTGCCGCCCGTGGTGCCAAGCACATGGGTCGAATTATAATGGATGTCATAGAAATTGATTTCCGCGCTGAAGGCATTGTCCGTAGGGCCGGCAAAGAAATTCAGGCAGCCGTCGCGGCCCAAAATATCGCTGGACTGCTTGATGACCGCCGCCACCGGCGCGTAGCACAAAACGTCGTCGTAGCCCGTCCCGCCGGAGATCTTTTTCAGCTCGGCCACCGGATCCTCAAGGCTTCCGGTATTTACAAAATGAAGCTCGATCCCCTCGTTTTCATATTCGGCCGGCGGGAAAAGCTGCGCCGCCCGGTCCAGACGCTCCTGGTTCAGATCCGTTACCACCACTAACGACGGACGAATGTCCCGATGCAGCGCATAGGTCAGCGCGCCCAGTCCCATCGGGCCGGCCCCGGCCATAATCGCCAGCTTGCCGTTTTCACGGATTCCCATCTGGTGGGTATAGACGCCCATCTGCGTATGATACGCCGCGTTAAAGGCCCCGATGCTGCAGGACATGGGCTCGGCCAGCGATGCCTCGTAATAAGCGCGCCCTTTATACTCCAGCAGGCAGCCCAGCTCCATCACCTCCGCCGGAATGATGCAATAGGTGGCATCCCCGCCAAAAAACTCATACGAATAGCCCGGGCTCCACATCGTACCCTTATAATTCAGCGCCGGCTGCAGCGTAAATTTCATGCCGGGCTTGAACGTATCCTGATGGTTCTTTCCCACCTTTACGATATCGCCGGCAAATTCATGGCCCATGATCGCCGGATGCTCCGCCACATCGTCATGGACGCGCTTGTGGGCCGCGCCCAAAATCGCGCACTTGTAGGTGGACATGCAGATGCTGTCGGAAACGACCTTGACCAAAATCTCGTCGTCGGTAATCTTTGGAAGCTCAAACTCCTCCAGCCTCAAATCATTCGCTCCATGCAGTCTTACGCCTTTTGCTTTCATAATAAAACTCCTTTCTATGATAACGTACTCTCTGTCGCTTTTGCAACAAAAATATTTTTACAGCCGGTGAAATACCACCTTCGCAAGCAGGCTCTCAATCACCTCGTACTCCGCGGCCTGGCTGCCGCTGCACATCACATTCGCCGCCCCGGTCGCACTCGACAGACGGACCGCCTCTTCCAGACCAAGCCCCCTCTCTTCCGCCACGGCCAGCGCCGCTACCACGCTGTCGCCGGCGCCTACGGTGCTCCCTACCGGTACCTTGAGCCCCTCCGCGTAGACGGTTTCTTCCCTGGTCACATACAGGGCCCCGTCTCCGCCCATTGAGACGACTGCCTTGGCAATGCCATACCTCTCCATCAGGCCCCGCGCCGCCTGCGCCAGCTCTTCTTTCGTCTCCAGTGTCTTATGCAGCAGGCGGGAGAGCTCATGGTTATTCGGCTTAATCAAATAGGGGGATGCCTCCAGGCCGGCCGCCAGCAGCTCGCCGTCGGCGTCCAGCAGCACCTTCGCCCCTCTTTCACGACAGGCTGTTCCCCAGGAATAATAGGTATCCTTCGGCGCTCCCTTCGGCAGGCTCCCGGATAAAACCACCAGATCATCGGCCGACAATCTCGCAAGCAGCTGCGAGAGAAGCTCTTCTAGCACCTCTTTGGAAACGGTGAGCCCCGGTTCGTTGATATCCGTATTCGTGCGGTTCACCGGATCAATCACTTTCAGGTTCGTGCGCGTCTCGCCCTCCACAAAATAAAACGACGTCTCCAGCCCCATTTCCTGCACCGCCGACTGGATCCCCCGTCCGGTGACGCCGCCCAAAATACCGACGGCGACGCTTTGGCCCCCCAGCTTTTGAATCACCTTGGATACGTTGATTCCCTTTCCGCCCGGATCGGTGCGCATGGCGGTGATCCGGTTGACGCTGTCCACGGTAAACGACGGAATTTCGACCGTTTTGTCAAGCGCCGGGTTTAAGGTTACCGTATAGATCATATTACCCCTCCTTTATACTTTTTGTTAAAACAACAATATCTTCTTTCGTTTCAACAACTCCATTGATAGGATAACCGATTTTTCTCCGTTTGTCAACTGTTGTTTCAAAAGTTATTTATTATACAATCTTTTGTTTCAACAACAGCAAAAACAGTCCGGCGCATGCGTGGTGTCCACCCACATGTACACGCCGGACTGCTTCTCTTTGCTTAGCTACGGATTCTTTGCATCGTTATTTATGATGGCACATCCCCTCGGAGGGGCACCCGCTGCAGCCACAGCCGCAGGAGGAACGGCCGTTTTTCCTATCACGCCGCATCTTGCACACAACCCCCGTCACCAGGACGATCAGCAGCACCGATATAACAATAGTAGATGCGTTTGCAATCAAAAACTCCATTACTTTCACCCTTTCTCTGTTTCCAGGCCTCCGGTCGTTGGCGGCGGCACTTTTGCTACAACGATTACGCTTTCACGGCTGAGACCAACTGCCTGCGCTCCCCGCCGGAGCGAAACAGAAGGTATAGAAACGCGGCCGTCACAAGCAAAGCCGCCACCGTGCCAATCCCAAAGCCGCCGCCCGTCGCAAGCAGGCCGAGCTGGTACACGCACAGGCTCACCGCATAGGCAAACAGCGTCTGATAGCCGATCGCGAACCAGGTCCATTTCGCCGAGTTCATCTCGCGCTTAATCGCGCCGATCGCCGCAAAACAGGGGGCGCACAGCAGGTTAAATACCAGGAAGGAATACGCGCCAAGAGCCGTAAATTCCATCCGCATATTCGCCCACACCTGCCAGCCGTTTTCGGCCACCTCTTCCAAGCCGCCGTACAGCACGCCGAATGTGCCCACAACGTTTTCCTTGGCAATCAGGCCGGTAACCGTCGCCACCGCCGCCTTCCAGTCTCCCCAGCCAAGCGGGGCAAACAACGGCGCCATGACGCGGCCCGCCGCGGCCAGCACGCTGTTATTCAAATTCTCTACCATGCCAAAGCCGCCGTTCTCCCAGCCAAATCCCTGCAAAAACCACAGAACGATCGTCGACAACAGGATGATCGTGCCGGCTTTCTTAATGAAAGAAAAGCCGCGCTCCCACATGCTGCGCAAAACATTCCCCGGCGTCGGCCAGTGATAGGCCGGCAGCTCCATGACAAACGGCGCCGGATCGCCGGCAAACATCTTTGTTTTCTTTAATATTATACCAGAAATCACGATCGCCGCAATCCCTATGAAATATGCGCTCGGCGATACCCACCAGGCCCCGCCGAACAAAGCGCCGGCAATCAAAGCGATAATCGGCACCTTCGCGCCGCAGGGGATAAAGGTCGTCGTCATAATCGTCATCTTGCGGTCACGGTCGTTTTCAATCGTGCGGCTGGCCATAATGCCGGGAACGCCGCAGCCGCTGCCGATCAGCATCGGGATAAAGGATTTACCGGACAGACCAAATTTGCGGAACAGACGGTCCATAATAAAAGCGATTCGGGCCATATAGCCGCAGGCCTCCAGAAACGCCAGAAACGCAAACAGCACCAGTATCTGCGGCACGAAGCCCAGCACCGCGCCGACACCGCCGATGATGCCGTCCAGAATCAGGCTGTTGAGCCAGTCCGCTGTGCCAAGCTTCGCAAGCAGACCTTCCGCCAGGACCGGAATCCCGGGAACCCATGTATCAAATAGATACCATCCATCGCCAAACACGCCGTCGTTGGCCCAGTCGGTCGCGATCGCCCCCACCGTCGTTACCGATACATAATACACAATAATCATTACCACAATAAAAATCGGCAGGGCCAGGAAGCGGTTCGTCACAATGCGGTCAATCCGATCCGACACGCTGGCTCCTCCCTGCTTCTTTTTCTGATAGCAGTGATGGATCATCGAATCGATCCAGGCATAGCGCTCGCCGGTAATAATGCTTTCCGCGTCGTCGTCCATTTCCTTTTCGCAGGCTCCGATATCCTGCTCAATGTGCGCTAGTTTCTCCGCGCTAAGGCCCAGCTGTTCGGCAATCTTTTGGTCGCGCTCAAACAGCTTGACCGCGTACCAGCGCTGCTGCTCCTCGGGCAGTCCATGCAGCACAAATTCCTCGATATGAGCCAAGGCATGCTCTACGCTGCCGCCAAAGCGGTGCAAAAACGCAGGCTTTTCCCGGTCTCCCGCCGCCCGGATGCAGGCGTTGGCCGCCTCCATAATTCCGGTTCCCTTTAGGGCCGATATCTCATAGACCGGGCAGCCCAGCTCCTTTTGCAGGTCCGACGTGCGGATCGTATCGCCGTTCTTTTCTACGATATCCATCATGTTTACTGCCGCCACCACCGGGATCTCCACCTCACAAAGCTGCGTTGTCAGGTACAGGTTCCGTTCCAGATTGGTACCGTCAATGATATTTAATATCACATCCGGCCGTTCGGTAATCAGATAATTTCTGGCCACTACTTCTTCCAGGGTATAGGGGGACAGGGAATAAATCCCCGGCAAATCGACAATCGTAACC
>CANSWW010000039.1 GCA_947650845.1 uncultured Lachnospiraceae bacterium | reverse complement strand
GAACCAGCGACTGCAGGAGTCAAAGTCCTGTGCCTTACCGCTTGGCGATAGCCCAAAAGAGGGTGGGTACAGGGACTTGAACCCTGGACCTCCAGAGCCACAATCTGGCGCGCTAACCAACTGCGCCATACCCACCATGGCAATCGTACCGGCGTCTCCCAAGCCGTCCGCCCCGCGCATCTGTGGCCGATCCGAAACAGGGCGTGAAAAACCTCCACGAAAAACAGCTTGTCAATGGGAAGAACCTTTGTCTTTCCTCACTCCAGCATACCGACAGCAACGCGGCCGGTACTTACAGATATTATCACACGGCTTCCAAAATGTCAACCATAAATTTCAGAATGCAGGCAATAAAATTTCCGGTTCTTAATTGCAAATTTAAATTCCACCTAAATTTTTCGAGCCGAATTTCAAAAAATTCCGGGGCGGCACGCCAATGCCCTAACCGGATTTTATCCGGCCAAGACGCCAGGGCCCAGCCCCTTCATGCCTTGGCGACGCGACGCGTCCGCGGCCCATGCGGCTTTCGGAAGCAATTGCAATCTCCCCGCGTCCGCAGTATAATAGCAGCGCAGGAAACTGCCAAACCACTCCGATTTGCAAAGGAATTCCCCCCATGTTTTTAATCGAATTATGGAACGACTATCTCTCCAAAACCATGCCCGTCCTTAGCGGGCTCGGCGTGCCCCTAGCCTTTTTCCAGATGCTCGCCGGGCTGCCCTCGCTTCTGAGCCTATACCATTCCGTCCGGCGCGACAGCGCCTGGGAGCGGGTCATGCTGTGCATGGTTCCCGGCATTTTTATCGTGGCAGTGGCCATTGTGGAGCCGCTGTTTTTCGGCTCCTTCCTGGGCGAGGGCTTCCCCTGGACGGACGCGCTACGGACATTTCTCTGCCAGCCCGCTTTCTTCCGTGAAACGATGGCTCTTAGCAGCTGCTTTCTGCTCCTGGCGATCCTGTCCTTGCTGGCCGAGCAGCGCGACAGCCGACTGCGGGAGCGGCAGCGTGCTTGCAGCCGATGGTCCGATCGCGACGGCGGCCTGCGGTCCGGAGGCGACAGCGGCCAATGGTCCGATCGCGACGGCGGCCGATGGTCCGGACGCGACGGCGGCCCGCGATCCGGGCGCTTTTTGTTCGGCAACGTCGTCGAACTGATTCTGTCCCTGGCCCTGCTGGTTCTGGCGGCAGATTATTTTATAGGAAGCGGGCGGATGCTCGCTTCGCTTGCGGACGCTCCCCTCAAATGGCTCGTCTACGGGGTCTATCTTCTATTATATAAGTGCGGCCTTTTGTTTCTCTGCCTGGTCTGGCGGCTTTTGTTCGGCGAACGGCCGCAGACGGACGCGGCCGCCAATCCCCGCCGCTGGCTGCGCCGCTATCTTTCCCACAGCTACCGCGCGTTTGGCTGGAGCGTGCTTATGTTCTCCGCTTTATGGGCCTTGGCCGTCGTCCGCGGGCTCTATCGGGAAGGATCGCCTTATCTCTGGGCCTTGGCGCTCAATATCGCTCTGGCCGCGCTGGGGCTTCTTTTCCTGATCGGCTCCCTGCTGCTGCCGGCCTACCGGCGCATTCTCACCTGGGGCGAGCCCGAGGAAACGTTCCGGCAGCTTTACCGGGAGCTCGCCGAGCAGCCGCCGCTGGCGCGTACCGATATCGGGTTTTTGACCGAGCATTACCTCGTCATAACGATGCCCTGGCGCGGAATTTTCTGCCGGGCCCTTTTGGAACAGGAGCAGGTGCAAATCAACGCGGTCGGCGCATGCGTCCTGCGCTTTGAGGACGGCAGCCGCTGCCGGATCAATACGGTCTACCGGGCGCTGCTGGATCCGCTTCTGGGGGAATCGGCCGCCTATAAGCCCTGATTTTGGAACAGCTGTTTCATTTCCCCCGCCGATTCCTGCATGCCCCTCTGAAACCACACCTCGATCCAGCCGTACAGGCTGTACGCGACAAACGCCTTGGAATACGCCTCGGCCTTGGGCAGACCCGGCTTCATCTCCAAGCTGGCAAGGATGACGTCTTTCAGCAAATAGATGAGACGACGTTCATTCAAAAGACCGTAAAAGGCCCTGTGCTGCTCAAAATGGTCAAATATCATGCCGATCCCCGCGCTGAGAGGCAAATTATTATTTTCCTCCCACTTGCTTTTCCAGCCGCCGAACAGCTTATCAATGTACGCCCGCAGAATATCCTCCTTGCTGTTAAAATTGCGGTAAAAGGAAGCCCGCCCCACGCCCGCCCGATCGCACAATTCGCTTATGGAAATATCCTCCATCTCCTTCTCAGAAAGCAATGCCAAAAGCGCTTCCGTTATATGCTCGATCACATACTGGTTCCTTCCCTCATTGCTCATCGTCGATACAGTTTCTTTGTTTTGTTTCATTTTTGCTCCTCCTATTGACATTTCGCCAAATGTTGATACAATCATATCGACAATACAACTGTTTCTTCAGTATTGTACCATATGTAAGCCGGCAAGTCAAGAAGGTTGCCAAACAGGACCAACTCCTTGTAAGCCCCTTGTAAACCAAACACGACCGGCTTCTATAAACCCAAAAAGGCTCCGTCGGAACAAAAAAATATCGGAACCACGGCGTATAAACAAAGAAAAGAGGGAAACATCATGAAAAAAGCGTTCAAAATAATCGGCATTATCGTTTTGGTTCTTCTCGCCATCGCTTTGCTTGTATTTTTTTTCGTACTGCAATATCCAAACCTGAAAAAGGATCCCACGGCCGGCAAATGGTATCGCGTCACCAGCCGCGAAATGAAAACCTCCGAGGGCGGCCGCTACCGCGCCTTTTTCAAAAAAGGCAGCGAAAACAAGGTCCTCATATATCTCGCCGGCGGCGGCGTGAGCGTCAACGAGGAAACCGCCAGGGACGACACGTATAACACCACGGAAACTTTTATCGACAAGCTGACCAATGTCACGATGAATATGGGCGGCCTGGCCACCGAGATAGAAGGCAGCCCCTTTGAAAACTGGAGCGTGATCCTCTTCCCCTACGCCACCGGGGATTTCCACGCCGGTACGGGAGAATTTCACTATACGGATCACGACGGCAAGGAAAAAATCCTCTACCACAACGGATACATAAACTACACGCAGACCATGCAAATCGTGATGGAGCTCGCCGGCATCGAGGATGTGGAAGCGGTCATCGTCACCGGCTACAGCGCCGGGGGCTTTGCGGCAGCGCTCCTCGCCGACGATGTTTTCACAAATTATTTCCCGGATGCGGAGAGCAAAAATGTCCTGGTAGACGCCTCGCTGCTGCACGACGACTGGCACGCGATCGCCGCCGACGTCTGGCAGACGCCGCAGGAAATCTCGGACAAATTGACCGGCAATAACCTCACGCTGGACTGCCTAACGGCGCTGCATGAAAAATACGGGGACGGCATCCACCTCCTGTTTGACTCCTCCACCCGGGACGGCGACCTGGCTAAGGTCCAAAACTATTTCGATACGGGCATCATGGACGTCACCGAAAAAGAAGCGGACCTGTACCAGCAAATCCTGAAGGATACGATCCCGCAATTTCAGGAAATCGGCGTGAGCCTCTTTCTCTGGGACGGCGTGGCCTGGTATGACGACCCGCGCAATATGACCGCGCATACAATCATCGCCACTCCCGCCGTATGGCTGCCCTTTGAAGAGCAGGGCCAGTCGATCGCCGGATGGCTGGCGGACGCCGTGCGCGGCGAGCTGAAGGATTACGGACTTGATTTGGTAGAAAAACAGTATTGACAGCGGCGTAAAAAATTCTAGCCACACGAAACGACAACGACACGCTCTTTTAAAAACGAACGCAAAAAAAGCAGGTGATGGGAATCGAACCCACGTATCTAGCTTGGAAGGCTAGTGTTCTACCATTGAACTACACCTGCATTGTATGCGCCTTTTCTGGCGGCGCATACGATATTATATACCAGACCGCCGGAATTGTCAATCGGTTTTTGCAAATTTCCGGCGGCATGATCTCCGGTTCCCAATTGCAAATTTCCGGCGGCACAAGCCCCCAAGACAAAGCGCGATAACAAATACATATAGATTTTTCATTCTACCTATAATAAAATAGGCATAACAAGAAACCATTCCCACGAAATAGGGAGGTGACACAATATGCCGATAGACGAAAAAAAATACAACGGCCATCTTTTTGACCAGTTGTCAATTTTGGAGCGGATCGAAGCCGTAACACAAGATGAAGCCGCATTGAAACAAATTGCCATAGAGCGGAAACAGATCGAGCGGAAGCTTTACCAAAAACCGCCGTTCATCAGCGAGTGATTACACATTTACTGTAGATCGGAGCGTAACAGCCGGGGTTCCTATGCCCTTCCTGCCGGGGCCCTTTACAAACGCCGGTCCTTAGCGAGCGCAAGCCGCAGGCGCAGCGCGAGCTTAGTACCGCTGCGTTTGTAACGGAGCGAGAGCGCGCCCCGGCAGGAAGGGCATAGGAACCCCGGCGTCACTCTCCCTCATCCCATCACAAACCGCCGCCCCCTTCCGGATAAATCCCACAATTCCTCTGAATCACCTCCACCGCCTCCCGGCTCATCGGGACAGGCTCTCCCACCGCCGCCGTCCCAATCACCGCCATGGCCGTAGACTCCGCCACCTCCATCCGGTCATACGCCTTCAGCGGATACTCCGCCGCCACCATACTCAAATAATTGCGAATCAGCACCGTATTATGATAATCGTCAAAATGCCCCCTAAGCGCCTCGCAAGCCGCCTCTCCGTAACAAAAATCCTTTTTCACGATATTCCTCAAATACCCATAGCACTCGGCAATAATTTTCGTCTCATACTCCTTATCACTGCACGCATACGCCATCGTGTACGGCGGCCGGGCCGTAATGACCGCATTGTTTTTCGCGCTGTCGTCATACAAAGACAGATGCAGATACGCATCCCTGTGCGGCCTTTTATCCCCCAGGTATCGGCGGCCCCGCACAACCACCAGCGCCTCCGGCGTTAGCTCCATGACGTCCACGCCCTCCGGATTTACCAGGACATCGCCGTTTTCCAGGCGGCAGGAAAAGCAGGCGTTTTTGCAGGTGGAAATCTTCCTCCGGTACAGCCGCTGCAAAAGCTCCGTCACAAGCCTGCGCTCCTCCGGATACAGCCCCGGCTCCGCCTCCCCGCCCCTTTCTATGTAAGGATCAAAGGCGGCAAATTCCCGAATCGAATCCCCGCCAAGCTCCCGGCAGGCCGCTCCCATGCGGCGCGCGTTGCATTCAATCGCGCAGAGCAGGTCCAGATCCTCCAGCACATCGTAGCAAGCCGCCATATCCCGATCGGCAATAAAAAGGCCGTGGTTTTCAAGAATCGCCACCTTCCTGCTTCCGTCCAGAACCTTTACCGTTTCCTCCGCCAACTTTTTGGTCCCCGGGTCCGCATACGCCGCCATCCCGATTTTCCCGTCCAGATCCCGGCCCGTCTCCGCCAGCAGACGCACCTTCGGCAGGATGCGCGCGGTGGAATAGCCCAGGATCGAGGACGTGTGGGAGTGCAGCACCGCGTTTTGGCCGGGATTCGCTTCATACACCGCCCGATGCACCGCAAATTCACTGGTTACCCGGTGCTTGCCGAGAACCTCCCCGTCTTTTCGCACTTCCATAATGTCGTCGGCCTTCAGATTCCCCTTGTCGATCTCCGAGGGGGTGACGTAGAACGCCGCCTCCCCCCGCACCGACAGATTGCCGCCGGACATGGTCGTCAAATCCTTGTCGTAAAGACGCTTTATGTAGTATTCAATGATTTCTTTTTCGTTTCTCATACCTGATCGCTCCTTATCCGCCGCTTTTATTTTAACGAAGCAAAATATTCCTCACCGTCTTTTTTAAACTGCTTCACCGTAAAAATGTAACCCGCAACAAACACCGCCGCCAGGCCCAGATAGATGAAATTGCCATTCAGGAACTGGAATAAATTGGTAAAAATCAACGTAAAACCGGGACAGTCCATACCGGCGCTGGCATACATCTGCCCCGCCTCAAAGATTCCGTTTTCCCAGCCGAGCTGCGAAATAATCGGCCCAACGAAGGTAGCCGCCGCCAGGTAGACCGGCGTGCCGATGATATAGAGAATAATCATCCGCAGCAGATTTCCTCTGGTAATCATAAAGCAGCATACGGCCAGCGTTAAATTATCCAGAGCGGCAAAGGGCAGAATTTTATTGAACGGAAGCACCATGGCCAGAAGCAAGGTAGCCGGGATGCAGAGGATGACGGTCGTCCAGATTTCGCTGTTGCCAAGAAGCATCGGGTTGTCGAGGCCGATATAAATCTCCCTTCCGCCGGCCTTGGCCTTCATAAAGGAGGACGCCGCCTCGGCGATCGGATTCAGCGCTTCCATAAACAGGCCCGCCACCTTGGGAAGCAAAAGCAGCGCGCAGCCGCATTTTACGCCGATCGTAAAGCAGCTGGCAATCGGCTGCTTGGCCAAAAGACCAAAGACAAAACCGATCACGAAGCCGAACACATGCTTATCAAATAAAAATCCCATTTTCGCCTTCAGATTGTCAATCGTTAATTCCTTGTTTAAGAAGGGCGCCTTGCGGATCACATAATCCACCGGATACAACAAGGAGCACAAAAGCATGTGGCGGTGTGGAATCGTAATCCCTTCCACGCCGGTCGTCTCCTGCACGCGGCCCCGCATGGCGTCGCCCAGGATCAGCTCCATGACCATCTGGATCACCGCGATCACGATGCCGCACCAGAATTGTCCCGTAATCTGAATAGTCAAATAAGCCACAAAGGCCTTGCCCCACACGTTCCACAGATCGACATTCAGCGTGTCGGTCTTTTTCGTCATCAGCATAATGAAATTCACGAGAATCTGAATCGGAAACATGATAAAGGCAAATTTCCAGGTCCAGGTCACCGAGGCTAACACCGACCAGCCGCCGTCCACAATCGTGAATTCCTTACCCACGGTCCCGGCCATATCCTTGGCCAGCGGGCAGATGATATCGCCCATATATCCGGAGACTAGACTCACGGCCGCGAAGGCCACCCCCAGCAAAAGGCCGGAGGAAATCGCTTCGCCCCACTTCATTTTAAATAATTTTCCCAACAGGATCATCAGCACAGGAATAAAAACCGTCGATCCCAGATCGTTTAAGACAAAATTGAATACGTTTGTAATAATTTCCATATGATTATCCCCCACTTTAGTTTTCCAATACTTCGATTATCTTCTGCAGCTCCTTGTCCATGTTGATTCCGGTCAAAAACGCCATCCCGTTGCAGATCGGCACGCCGTAATCCTTATCCGGCTTGATAATGCAGATGTACATATCCGCATCCTTCAGCGCCCTTTCTACGGATGTAATGTCCACGGCCTCGATCTGCGCTTCGTGCCCCTTCTCCTTTAAAAGCTTTTTTACCTTGTACGCAATCGTGTTGGACGTCGCTACGCCGGCATTACATGCCACAATCAATTTCTTCATAGTCTCCTCCTTTCTACCCGTGTTCTCATGCCGGGTCAATACTCGGCACGCGTTTTATAAAAATAATCAATCCAATCAAAGATTTCGTCGGCGCTCTTCGCGGCCAAAAGCTTCCGGGAAATCTCCTGGTCCATGCACAGATTCATCATATTCTGTAACAGGAACACCTGGTGATTATCATGATTCATCAAGAGCAAAAACACATACGTTACATCCACCTCCGCCTCCTCCATTCCCATCCCCCGAAAGGAGACGGGCTGTGCCAGCTTTGCCACTACGATGCCCGGCTTGACCACATGACAGGCGTCGGCGTGGGGAATGGCAATCCCGAGGCAGGGCATCGAAATCCCGGTCGGATAGCGCTTTTCCCTCTCCCTCACCGCTTCCGGGAAGGTATCCTTTGCCATCCCCTGCCCACAGGCAAACCTGCACATTTTGGCAAGCGCCTCCTGATCCGTCCCGGCCTGCAGGCCAAAAAGGATCCATTCTCTGCGAAACATCCTTTGTACATTAAATAATTCCGTGTTCTCCATCCTGCTCTCCTCACTTGTAAGTATGAATCAGCGAAAGGAACGATTCAAAATCCGTCGTTTTCAAAACCCGTCCCACAAAGCCGCTGTCGTCCGAAAGATCCACCACCAGCTCATAAAACGATTCCAGATAATGCTGATCGTGCGATTTTACCGCCATCATAAAAATCAGCTGCGCCTTGCGCCTCGACCAGATCACCGGGTGATGCAAGATCGCCACGGCGATGACGGTCTGTACCGCGCAGATTTCCATCGGATGCGGCAGGGCGATCAGGTTCTTCATCACAGTCGAAGAAAACAATTCCCGTTTTCGAACCGATTCTTCAAAATCCTCGCCCACCAGGCCCGCCTCCTTCAGCCGGCCTGCCATAAAATGAATGACCTCGTCTCGGCTGGCGGCCTCCAGCCCCGGATAAAAGAATTCCTCGCGAAAGAAATCCGAGTAATCCAGACGTTTCTTTCGCTCTTCAAAATTTTTTCGCACCAGGAGATCGAGCCGTTCCAGGTCATTCTTCGTCAACACCGAGTTAATCTTGACAATCCCGGCCTGCTCCTGCCCGATCCGCAAATCGGTCGTCGTAATAATCAGCTGCGGGTCACAGTCCCACAAATCGTCCAGGTCAAAGTGGGAAAACGGACCGTAGATATTCGCCAGGTCCCCGTAGGAGCTGCGAAGCTTCGTAATCAAAAGCTGGCTCCCCGGATAGTCCAAATGGCTAATCAGCGCCAGATTGATTTTCTCCGGCGTATCGGTGCACTTGAGCTTTTCGGCCGCCGCGCCGAAATGAATTGCGATATAGCCGATCTCGTCCTCGTTCAGCTCGATTTCCAGCAGCTCCTCAAACCGCTTTCTTGCCAGCATTGCCAGCTCAAACACAAACGGATACTTATCTTTAAATTCCTCCAGAATCGGATTTTGATAATGAATTTTGCAGTCCAGCCGCTGGCGCAGCATCCGGAAATGATACACAAGCCCCCGGATCAGCTCCTCGTCCTTGGTCATGTCCATCAGATACCGATCCTTGATCTCCTCCAGCACACGCTTCACCTCGCCGACCAGGTCCGCGGGAAGCCCCTCTTTTGTTTTGTCCTCCGCCGGAAAATAACGCCGAAAGGAAATGTGATAGGCCACCGCTTCGATTTCGTATTCGTTAAACTCCAGATGCAGCTGTTCTGAGATGGCGTCCGTAATGCGGCAGGCCAGCTCCTTTTCAATATTGCCTTCCTCCTCGGCGCCGCTTCGGTCGTCAAAAAACGGTTCCTTCAGGGTAAGCCCCAAGCGGATTCTCTCGATGCCCACCATCATGTGGATCGTAATCGCCACGATTCCCGTATCGGATATCAGGATATCCGCCCGGCGGATCTCCCGGACAACCGTCTCCTGGACCGCCCGCATTTCCTCGTAATCAAACATATGGGCGTAGGCCTTTAAATCCAGAGAAATCCGCGCGTGATCATTGTTGATAATCAGGAAATTCATCAGCTGGCGTATGCTTCTTTCCTCCCCGGCAATCCGAATCGTATTACGCTTGCGGATCAAAACGATGTTATCATGGAAGGTCCGCAGGATATTTTTAATCTTTTTGATTTTCTCCTCCAGCGAGGTACGGCTTACAAAAAATTCCTCGCACAAGTCGTCCAGGTCAACCGGCGCGCGACAGCTCAAAAGATGCATCAACAGTGTGATATGGATATCCTCATAGCTTTTCTCAATCCTGATCCGATCCTCCTCAAACAGCCGCCTCACCCGCTGCTTATCCGCCTCTCCGATCCGATAGCCCTTGCTCCTTTCGCAGATAATCGTGATGCCGCATTGGCCCAAGACGCTCCCCAAGGCCGTGATATCGCTGCGGATGGTCCGGTCGCTTACATTCAGTTTTTCGGAAAGCCCGGCCGACGTACGCCATTCGCCGGCATCCAATAATAAGAGCAGTATTTTTTGCTGTCTGCGCGGAAGCGAATATTTTTTCATATCTTTCACCTGTTTTCAAATCCCGGGGCCGTCATTCGTCTTTTCTTGTTCCGTTGTGCCCCCACCGCCAGCAAAAGCGCCAGGAAACCGGACAGGAGCTTGGCCGCCATCACCGGCGCCAGCAGCTCTTTTGCCTCGGCCAACGTATAGGACAGATGCGCCGTAAACACACAAATCGAGCTGGTGAGAAACGCGCTCGCTACCACAATCCCCTCTTCGTCCATCGTTTTCATCATCGCAAAGGACGAAATCGCATTGACACAGGTAATCGGAAGCGCGGCCATCGCCTCGGGGCTGATGCCGGTTTTTAGGGACAGCCAGCGAAGAGGCCGCCGCATCAGGCGGGAAAACAGCACCGCCGCCGGAATGCTTCCCAGCTGAATAATCCCCATGTCCGCCACTACCGTCATCCCCTCCATGATATCGCCCATCCCCGGGAGCAGCTCCACCCCGCAGATATAGGGAAACGCCGCGAGTGCCAGGCTCCCCAGGGCAACCCCGTTCAAAATCCGTGAAAACCGCATAAAAAAGGCAAACAGGCGGCGCTCGCCGCGCCAAAAGCCCCAGATGATACAAAGGGCCGCCGCCGCTACCGGCAGCAGGTTTCGCATACACGTCCCCCAGCTAAGCCCCATCATCCGCCCGCCGGCCAGCGCTCCCGCCGGGATCGGGATCAGCCCCAGCAAGACCCCTCTGGCAAACGCCTTGTGGCGCTCCTTTCCAAGCATCGAGAGCCCCACCGGGATGGTATACACCAGCGTGGCTCCCAGCGTCGAGGCGACGACCAGGCCGGCAAAGCGGCCCATCGGCTCCTCCTGCGCCAGCTGCATAGCAAGAGGGTAGCCGCCCATATTGTTCGCCAAAAGCGCCCCGAACATCGCCGGATCAAACCGAAAGAACGCGGCCAGCGCGGTAAAAAGCGGCGCCAGAACCCTCCCGACCACCGGAATGACGCAAATAATCCCCACCATACTGAGGGCCGTCTGCCCCATGCAGAGAAAGCCTTCCTCAAACAAGCCTCCCAGGCCCAGGCGCCGGCCGGTCATATCGTCGGCCGCCCCGAGAAGCGCCCCGCAGGCGATCAGGAACAAGAGCACATCATTCATAGAAGCGGCCCAGCTCTCCCGGCGCAAGAATCCCCTTCCTGGTAACGACGCCGGTCACAAGCTCCGGCGGCGTGATATCAAAGGCCGGATAATATCCCTTCACCCCGTCCTTCGTCACCTTCACATCCAGGGCCCGCAGCGCCAGCTCCGGGTTTCGTTCCTCGATCACCACGCTGTCCGCCGTCGGATGGGCCGGATTGGGCGAGCCGGTGACATAGTAGGGGATTTTGTAATAATCGGCTAACAGCGCCAGCTGAAATGTCCCCACCTTATTGACCACATGACCGTCCATCGTGATTACATCGGCCGCGGACGTAAGCAGATCGACCTGCTTTGTTTTCATCGTGCAGCCCGCCATATTATCCGTAATGACGGTCGCATCAAAGCCCATATCGCAGACCACGCTGGCCGTCAAACGGGAGCCCTGAAAGTACGGGCGAGTTTCCGCGCAGATGACGCGGATCGGGTTGTTGTTTTTCCGGCAGGCATTGAGCAGCGTCCCAATAATAGTCTCCCCAAAACACTGGGTCATAATCGTCCCGCCCGGCACAATCCGGCCGGCCAGATATTCTCCTACGATCTCGTATTTGCGGTAATTGTCGTCGATCCGCCGAAACGCATAGGTAAAAAGCTCCTCCGCCAGTTCCTTTCCGTGAATCCCTCGTTTCAGGCAATCCTCCGAGAGCGACAGCGCCCGATCGGTAATCTCCTCCATCCTGGCCGCCGTAGTCGGGCGGGCATGGGACAGAGCGTAGGACGCCTCTTGCAAAAACGCCCGCGTTTCCGCCTCCCCGCGGTCCCGGACCTCATACGCCGCCAGCGCCATCCCCATGGCCGCCGCCGTATAAGGCCCCGCGCTCTGCGTCACCATATCCGCAATCGCCTGCGCTACTTCCCTGTAATGAAAACACGTCACGTAGCGGATTTCCATCGGATATACCCTGCGGTCTAAGATTCGTACCGCGCCGTCCTCATACCAGGCCACGTTTTCGTATTGCAGTAAAAAGCCCATTCCCTCGTCGGCCCGTTTCCGTACTGCGTTGGTTTGTTTGCTTCCCGCATCGGTTTCTCTCATTTCGCACGCCCTTCTTTCTTCATACGCGCCAACAATCTTCGGTAATCGTCCCCGCATTCGTACCGCGCACGATTCATAATGAATTCCTTGCCCATCCGCACGCACATGCGCTGCGCGGCCGCTCTGGCGTCATCGTCCGCGATCGTTGTGATATCCTTCACCTTTGCGTCCCCGACGATCCGCCGGATCAGCTCCGTCCCGCACATGCCGGCCCCGTCCGCCAGCATATCGGCGACCACATATTCGGCAAAGCCCTCCGCCCGTGCCATCCGGTCCGTTCCCCGTTCTTTGAGCAGGCCGACCCCCTCGATCCGAAACGTATCTACAATAGAAGAAACCGTTTCCTCCACATACGCTTCAAAGGACTCTCCCCGGTCGTCCCCGCACACGCTCCGGTCGTCCCCGCACACGCTCCTCGCCCAGGCAAAGATCAGATTCGCCAGCACATTGCCGATGTCATAGCCGGCCGGACCGTAAAAGGCAAATTCCGGGTCAAGGATTTTCGTCGCGTTTTCCTTGACGAAAACGGAGCCGGTGTGCAAGTCTCCGTGCAGCAGCGACTGGGCCTTTGTCTGAAAAATATGCTTGAGCTTGGCAACCTCCCGGTGCAAAAGCGTATCGCGATACAGCTCCTTTATGTAGAATGCTTCGTTTTCTTTGTCGAGGATATTGGTATTTTGCTCCTCGTCATACGGCTCGCGAAACACCAGTCTCTCCGTAATCCGGCAAAGCGACGGATTTATAAATTCCCCCACTCTCGCTTTCTTTTCCATGGGATCCAGCACCAGGTCGGTGGACAACAGCAGCGTATAAACCAGAAAGGACGCAAGGTCGAGGGCCAATCCGGGAAAACATTTTCTCTCCATCAGCGCATGGCGTAAATTTTCGTAATCATAAAGATCCTCCATGATCAAAAGGCAATTTTCCCTGTCATAGCGGTAGACGGCCGGCACACAGTCCCCTGCCATCTTCCGCTCCGCCAAAAGCGCGCTGCTCTCGATGCGGCTGCGATCGGTGGACAGCGGGTTACCCGATGTGCGAATTTCGCTGTGCGCGTATTTTACAATCACGGAACGATGAAACGAATCCTCCAGGCGATACACATAATTGATATTTCCGTCGCTGATCTCCCGGCAATGAATCGTCTCACTTTTCGGGAAAATGTCCGTGTTGTTGCGAATATACTCGACAATATCGTCCTGCGTCATCTTTTTCATGGTAATCCCCCTCCCCTTCCAGCGATTTTTCTTTTTGTCTGATTGTATTATACCGGATTCCTGTAGGACGATTCAAACCGACAATTTCCTCAAGCGTAGCGGAAATAGATATTGCCTTTTTGTTCACAATGCCGCTCCGGTTTCAAATAGAGGGAAAAATAAGAGGCGCCCTCATGTACCGGGCGCCTTTGCTTCTAGCTTAATAAAAAACAGGAACACGCTTTATAATAATGCATAGATCTGGCCGAAAAAAAGGAACAGGAATAACTCCTGTCCCCCTTTTCACATTATTCATTTTCCCAATCCGCCTAAGCCTTTGGGGCATAAGCAACCGAATAGAAATTCATATACCAAACTCCCTCGCAAGTTCCGCATCTACTTCGTCTGTCTCATACGTTTTTCCAGTTTTTAAAGACTCTACCCCCGTCATCAATTCCGCATCCAATTCGGCACGGCTCATACCGCCAATCGCTGTCGGCCTCACCGGTGGAAGATACAAATTGAGCGGCAGACCTCTGGTCAACACAATCTGGCTATAAAGCATCTGGATTGCGCCGGACGTAGAAATGCCAAGCTGAGAAAGAACATTTTCCGCATTTTCTTTTAGCCCCGCATCAATACGGGCATAAACTGCCGATGCATTTGCCCTATTCATCACACTCCTTTGCGTATAGTACAGACGATGTCGATAGCAAATGCAAGCACCTGAAAGCAAAATTCAATCCTTCTTCCAGCCTCGGCCCGCTCCTTCTGTGACCTCGTCACAGAAACCAAACTTCAAACCTGCTATACTGTCAACAGATCAAAGAAAGGAAGGTACAACCAATGTCCATACAAATTGTAAACAAAGAAAACTTCGATTCCATAAAGGCAAGCGCCAAGCCCGTTCTCCTCGACTTTTACGCCGACTGGTGCGGCCCCTGCCGCATGCTGTCCCCCGTCATAGACGAAATCGCGGCCGAAAACCCGCAATACCTGGTCGGCAAAATCAACGTCGACAAAGAGCCGGAGCTGGCCCAAAAATTCAAGGTCATGACCATCCCCACGCTGGTCATCATCAAAAACGGGGCCGTCGTCCACCAATCCGCAGGCGCAAGGCCCAAGGCCGACATCCTCGCCCTGCTGCAAGGCTAAAAACCCAAAAACCCCCGCCGCAAAGCCTCTGCCGCAAGGCCCGCAAACAAAAAGCCCCGCCGCCAAGGCCAAAAGCCCCCGCCGCAGGGCCCTTGCTACAAGGCCAACTCACGCAGACGCTTCTTATCAAGGATTGTGACGCCGCCCCGCGCCGCCTCCACAATCCCCTCATTCGCAAAATATTTCAACATCCTGGAAACCACCTCACGGGCAGACCCCATATACAGGGCAATCTGCCCGTGCGTCAACGCAATCGTATCCGCCCCCGTCCGCGCCGCCTCATCCAAAAGAAAAATCGCCAGCCGCTTATCCATACTCATAAACAAAATCTGCTGCATCACCCACATCACATCCGAAAAACGGTTCACCGCCGTTTCCAGCGCAAAAATCCGTATATCCGGATTCCGCTTAGAAACCGCCGCAAACGCCGGCCCGCCGATCACGCAGCACCCGCTGTCCTCCTCCGCGTCCACAAACACGTCAAACGTAACCGCATCCAGCACGCAAGAAGCCGACAGCATGCACAGATCCCCCCGGTGCAGACGATAAAGCGTAATATCCTTCCCCTCCTCCGACATCATATACAGCCGCAGACTCCCCGAACGGACCAGGATCACGCCCGAACAATCGCTCCCGTCATGAATATTCCTCCCCTTCGGATACACAACCTCATGCGAATTCCGGCAAATAAAATCCCGGTCCGCATCCGCCAGCTTCTCCCAAAAAGGAAAAATATCTCTGTAAATCACTTCCAAATCCCTCTCCGACATCCCATCCCCCATCGCTTTCACAGGCCAGCCCCCTGCGCACACTCTTACAGATCGGCCAAACCGTCCCGCTCACACATAACAAATCGTATAATGCGCCTCTCCCCGCCGGTCCAGCTCCATCACAATATACGAAGGCCGCCGATTCTCCTGCCGCGGAAACGACAAGCTCCCCGGGTTCACCAGCGTAATCCCGTCCACATACTCCACCGAAGGCCGGTGCGTATGCCCATACATCGCGATATCGCAGCCGCGCGCCTTCGCCTCGTCCGCCAACAGCCGGTTCGTCATAGATACCCGGTAATAATGCCCATGACACTGCAGCACCCGGTACGCCCCGATCTCCAACTCCCTCTCCCTCGGCAGCGGCGTAAAAAAATCATTATTGCCCGCCACCGCGTACAGCGGACAGGAAACCATCGACTCCAGCTCATCCTCCGAGCCCTCCACATCCCCCATATGCAGAACCATATCCACCGGCCCCACCTGCTCATATACCGCCCGGAAATTCCCATTGCGCCCATGGGTATCGCTTACAATCAGTATCTTCATCGTTCCTCGCACTCCTT
Organism: uncultured Lachnospiraceae bacterium; assembly: GCA_947650845.1. Lineage (GTDB taxonomy): Bacteria > Bacillota > Clostridia > Lachnospirales > Lachnospiraceae > RGIG7193. The sequence continues at coordinate 71 of CANSWW010000039.1, read as the reverse complement.
TAAATATCCGGCCAGCTTTTTCTTCATGGCCCGCAGCGCCCGTCCCCGGTGGCTCACCGCGTTCTTCTGCT
>CANSWW010000038.1 GCA_947650845.1 uncultured Lachnospiraceae bacterium | reverse complement strand
TTTCTGGATCACGCCAAGATTTGTGGCGAGCACATACAGATTCCCTCCGCCTGCTTTCGCCCAAGCGGCATCGCGTTCAGCTCCACCTCATCCACACATTTGAGCAGCAGCAGCAGGATAAAATACACCAGAATTCCCACAAAAATGCTCACTAAGAGCGCCAGCAGATTGTTGGCAAGCCCCATCACGGTATATACCAGGGAATACATTCCCCTCACGACCGCCCCCATAATCAGGGAGGCCGCCGCCGGAAGCAAAAAGGTTCTCTTCAGCTCCTGCTTGTACTGCATGACACGCTGAATGGAAAGCGCGTTGAGCACACACATAACCGCACCGAACACAATATTCGCCGCCACGACCCCGTAGATCCCCAGCTGAAAGCCCCATAAAAGCGCGGCCAGGACGATCATATGGATCACCAGTGAAATCGCCGCGTTGACGACCGGCTCCTTCATATGGTTGATTCCCTGCAGGATCCCGTTCGTCACCGTAGACAAGGAGAAAAAGACAACGGCGCTGGAGCCCCATAACAGCATGGCGCTAGCCATGTCGTTGTTGCCATGGAACAAAAGATCCATGATCGGCGCGGCTAAAACGCCCAGGCCGACAGCCGACGGGATGGCAATCAGCATGGCAAAACGGATCGTCTGGTTGATGCTGCCAAAAACCCGCCCGCGGTCCCTGCGGCTGACCGCCCGGCTCAGCGCCGGGATCACCGAGGAGGCCAGCGAGGTGGCGATCGCGACCGGAACATGCACCATCGTCAAATATTTGCCGGAGAAAGCGCCCCAAATGCTCTTGTAGCTCTCCATCTCCCCTGCCGATTCCACATAATAGCCAAACACGCTGTTATCGATCAGCGAGCTGATGTTGTAGACCACGGAACTAAGGACCACCGGAACAATCGTAAGAAGCAGCAGGCGGCCGACATCGGCATACGTATCGGTAGCCCCGTGCTTATCACGGCGAATCTGACGACGGATTACGCGGCTGTACATGGAATAAATCAGCAGGCAGAACAAGAGGGCCGTCACTGCGCCCAAAAGCGTACCCAGCGTACCGCCGGCCGCGCCGTAGGCATTCGCATAATGGTTCTGGTCGTGCACCAGATCGACCTTCAAGCCGTACTGATATAAGTGGTACGCCGCCAGAACGCTGACCACCGCATTGACAATCTGTTCAAAAATCTGCGACAAAGCCGTAGGGATCATGGTGCCTTGTCCCTGGAAATAGCCTCTGAGCACACCGAGAATGGCCATAAAGAAGATGGCCGGCGCCAGGATCTGGATCGCCTCCGCGGCCTCCGGCATGTTCAGAACCGTCTGCGCAAAAAAGTCCGCGCCGAAAAAAGCGACGGCAAACGCAAGGCCGCCGGCCGCCAGCGCAAACAGCATGGCCCCATTAAAAATACGGCGTGCATTTTTATATTCGCGGACAGCCAGCTTGGCCGCCACCAGCTTGGAAACGGCGAGCGGCAGGCTGTAAGAGGACAAAAGCAGAATGATATTGTAGATCTGATAAGCCGCCGAATAGACGCCGATGCCCTCTTCCTTTAATATGTTGGTCATCGGAACCCGATAGATGAGGCCAATCAGACGGACAATGATACCAGCCACCGCCAAGATACTTCCCTGGACCAGGAAGCTGGATCGTCCCTTTTTCTTTGATTTCATAGGCATACATCCATTTCTTGGTACGAAAAAACAGCTTCCGTACGGGTTTCTCCTGTGTATACGGCATGGAAGCCGTCCGCTTCCGACCTCCATGCCGCAGGGATCACATTATTCAATCACGGTATCCTCCGCATTTTCCGCCAATACCGTGCAGACCCAGGTCTGGCCCGGATTGATTACCAGTTCATTGCCGTCGGCGTCATAATACTTGGTCGGCTCATACTCCACGCCGCCCACCCAGGTAATCGGGATCGCCTTGCCCTGCGTGATATACCAGCCCTCGCCGGAGGTCCAGAGATCAATAAACAGGTAGGGGGTCGTCTCAAAATAATATTCCCAGGTGTTGTACTGGATGATGATATTGTCCACGGCAAGCTGCTCGCCGGTCATATCGTCGATCTGCTTACCGCCGTACTGGAAGCGCAGATATTTCTGCGTCGCCGCATCGTACTCAAAATAGATTTCATTCGTGCGCTTATATCCCGGATAGATATATGTTGCGTCCTGACCGTTTTCCAGCGTAACGGCGCCCGGCTCGTCCGCAAACAGGAACACGCCGCGGTCATAGTCCGCTTCATGCTCCGTGCGGTATTCCATCTTCTCGATACCAGCCGCCAGGCCCTCGGCGCTCGTATAGGCGTTGTGAGGCGCTTTGCGGTCGGTCGTGCGGTAATACACCGTCGTGCCGATGCCCTTGACACCGTTTAAATTATCGGTCTGGTCCAGATAGGGATTCGCATAATCGCACTGTCCGAAGTGCGCATAGATGCAGTCCCACTGCTTGGCCCAAAATACATAATACGTGCGCGCGCTGCGCACCGAACCGATCTTGTCCAGATCGTCGTAATCTTCAAAAATACCCATCAGGCGGGTAATCATGCCTTCGACCGGCGCTTCATAGATAATCGCGGCGCGGCTGATGCCGGTCTGCGGCGTCGCCTTCTTGATGTTGTTTAACATCACCGCGATCGGCCGGCGGTCGACCTTCTCCTCATCGGTCCATAAACCCGTTAAGTAGCTTCTCTTTTCTCCCTCATGTCCGGCGTTTTCCGCTTCCGGCGCCGTTGTCTCTTCCGGCGCTGCGGTCGTCTCCGGCGCCGCTTGGGTCGTCGCGGCCGGGACCTCCGCCTGCGTGGGGGCCGCCGTCTCCGCCACCGTGGAGGACGTTTCCCCGCCGCATCCTGCCAATCCAAGGCAGCATACGGCTGCCGCTATCATCAGGGTTTTCTGTAGTCTGTTCATACTTTTCTCCATCCTTGTTCTTCGTTTTGCGCGGAAAAAATAATTTTCTCGCATGTATTTACATAAATAAATTATGTCTACCGCAAAATTCCCAACCTCTCCATCACGGCGTCCTGGCGGGCCTCCATCTGCCGCCGCTGTGCCTCCTCGATGTGGTCGTAGCCGCACAGATGCAGAAGGCTGTGCACAATCAGAAAGGCGAATTCCCGTTCCCGGCTGTGCCCGTAGGCGTCGGCCTGCTCCTTTACCTTATCCGCCGAAAGCATCACATCCCCCAGCAGAAGCTCGCCGCTGTCCGGGTCAAAATATTCCTCCGCCCGCTCCTCCAGCCCCGAAAAATCCGCGGGCCGCTCATAGGCAATCATCGGAAAGGATAAAACATCGGTCGGCGCGTCAATCCCGCGAAATTCCCGGTTGGCCTCGCGGATCGCATCGTTGTCGGTAATCACAATCTCTACCTGCGCCTCGTACGGACACTCCTCCATCGCAAGCACCGTCTCCAGACAGTGCCGGATCAAAGCTTCACAGTCCAGATCAAGCGAAGGATCCGTCTCCCATTCCACATAACAGGTCATGTCCGTCTCTCCTTCTTTCCATGTTCCAGCCGGTAGCGCACGCCGTCCCTGGGGCCGTGTCCGCCCGGCGCTTTGCCGGCTTGTCCCCCGGACTCCCGCCCTTCGGCCGCCTTTTTTCTTTTTTCCATACGCGCATCGTACTCTTCGTAGGCATTGACGATCTTCTGCACCAGCGGATGGCGCACAATATCCAGGCTGCTTAAGCGGATCATCGCGATATCGTCAATGTCCTGTAAGACCTTTACCGCGACCTCAAGACCGGACGTCACATCGCCGGGCAGGTCCCGCTGCGTCATATCGCCGGTGACCACCACCTTAGAGCCAAAGCCGATCCGCGTCAAAAACATCTTCATCTGCGCCGGCGTCGTATTCTGCGCCTCGTCCAGGATTATAAATGCGTTGTCCAACGTGCGCCCCCGCATATACGCCAAAGGCGCCACTTCAATCAGCCCTTTTTCCGCGTTGTGCAGATAGGCGTCCGCTCCCATGATCTGATACAGCGCGTCGTAGAGCGGCCGCAGATACGGATCGATCTTGCTTTGCAGATCGCCCGGCAGAAAGCCCAGCTTTTCCCCGGCCTCGATCGCCGGACGCGTCAAAATAATCCGGCCCACCTCATTGTCCTTAAAAGCCTGGATCGCCATGGCCATCGCCAGGTATGTCTTGCCGGTCCCGGCCGGCCCCAGGCCAAAGACGATCATCCGTTCCCGAATCGCATCCACGTATTCCTTCTGCCCGATCGTTTTGGGCTTGACCGGCTTGCCGTTCACAGTCCGGCAGATAATGTCCTTATCGATCTCCAAAATCTCGCTGTCCCTTTCCTGAAAAACCAGCGACAGCGCGTAATCCACATTCTGCTCCGTGATGGCATTGCCCCGCTTCGACAGCTCGATCAGATTGCTGCACACGCTTTTGGCCTTCTGCACCATCGGATCCGGGCCGATCAGCTTTAACTCCCCGTCCCGTGAGATCATCGTCACATTGAGCGTGCGCTCCACCTTTTTTATAAAGCTGTCAAATGGGCCGTATATATTTTTCTCATGCTCCGTGGGAATATCCAGAATCGTCTCCACGATACTCATAAAGCCGTTCGTCCCCTCCTGCTCTCCTGTGTTCTGGGCAAAAGCCAATACGCTCGCCACCCATCATACCTATTTTAACATTTTTTTCAACAATTTGTACCCCTTTTTCTATGAAATTTTTAAAAACCGCTCTACCGCCCCGAAATCGGCGCTTCCTCCCCGATTTCACGGACCAAAGACAACGTTCCTAGCGTCACGCACTCCCCGTTTATCATTTGGGTCCGGACATCCGCTTTTTCAATCTGCGCCCCCTCTTTTTCCAGACCCTCCAAAAACCGGGCCAATTCCGCTTCGGCCAAAGCCTTCGCCTCGCTCTCGCTGTACAGGGCGCTGCTCTCCACATATTCCTCCAGCTCATCCATCTGCCAGCGCACCGGCAGAGAAAAATCCTCTCCCAGGATCAGCTGCCCTTGCTCGGAGGTCGTGTCATAGACCTCAAATCCCCATATATTTCCGTCCAGGGACAGCTTCTGCTCAAAAACCCATACATGCAGGCGATAGCGCTTGCGCCCGGTGTGCAGCTTGATCGGATGCTCCAGCGAAAATCGGTCCTCATACCCGCTCTCTACCGCCGCCAGAATCGTTGCGTCCGCCTTTACCAGATGTTCGCCGGTTTTTTCCTTGCTGTCATTATAAAGCTCCACGACACCGGATACCAGCACCTGCCCCTGCTCCACCGTATCGCCGGCCGCCACGAGCGGCGTCCCGCTGCGCGTAATGATCTCCTGAATTACCCCGTCGCAGGCCGCCACCAGGTCGCAGGGCGTCTCGTCGACCGGCTCCACCGTAAGAATACCCGTATTCTCACGGATCTGGATCAAAAGCCGCGTCCCTCGGATCTGCGCCGAAACCCAGGTGATTTCCGGATAGGTTTCCCGCAGCATCATCTCCAGGTCGTCGCAGACAATGACGCGTTTCTCCATCCCGGCGATATACCCCTGTTCCGACAGTGTTTCCAACAGCAGTTCGTCCGTAAAATAGGAATTTCCGTCAAAATCAATGTCCCAGATCCGCAGGGAAAGCAGATACAAAAGGAACAGGCACAGGCCGATTCCCACCACAAAGAGCTTCCTGCGCCGGTGGCGACGCAGAAAAAACGGCAGGCCATGCTTTTCCAGTACGATCAGCCGGCTTTTCGATTTGCGCACAAAGCCGACCATCTGCTTAAAATCCCCGGCCCGCACGTAAAACCGGTACTTCCCCTCCACACAGACCAGATCCCAGAGATCGATCTTATGATAGCTGCAGAGATTCAAAAGCCGTTCCGGCGAATAACCGGACAGCTCGACCAAGAGATACCCTCCCAGATACCGAAACAAGCCTTCCATTGCCTGATCCCCCTATCGATAATAGCAGATTTCCGTAATCTTACCGGTGATTTTCATTTCATCCGCCGTATAAAAGGCAATATCCAGGTTCGTCCCGGTAATGCGGATTTTGCTGGGACGGGCCTGGAGCTTGATACTTTCCCGGGTATATTCGATGATCCCCTTATGATTTTCTATAAATAAACAGCTGTCCCCAAAAGAGGACAGCACGGCTGCGCCTGAAACCAGCTCCCTGGGAAGGCCCAGGGAAGCGGCCATATTTTCAATTCTGTCGTTCATAAACCCTCTGCCGTGTGCCTCGATTACTCTATCTTATGACAGAGGGCGTTGTCCATATTCACGGTCATTCCCTCAACGTCTAGCCAGCTCGTCTTTTACCTCGCTCCAGGAAATCCCCTTTTCGGCCAGCAAGACCATCAAATGATAGAGAAGATCCGCGGCCTCGTACTTGACTTCCTCCGGATCGGGATTCTTGGCGGCGATTACAAGCTCCGTAGCCTCCTCTCCGACCTTTTTGAGGATTTTATCCAGTCCCTTATCAAAGAGATAATTGGTATACGAGCCTTCTTTCGGCTGAGCCCGGCGGCCGGCAATGACCCGTTCCAGCTTCACCAGCGCGTCGGCTCCCTCGTCTGTGCTTCCGTCCTCGATCAGCGGCCGAAAAAAGCAGGAATACGCGCCGGTGTGGCAGGCATTGCCGACCTGCTCTACCCTGGCCAACAGCGTGTCCCAGTCACAGTCCGCCGACAGCGAACAAAGGTACTGGAAGTGACCCGAGGTCTCCCCTTTGCGCCAAAGGCTCTGACGGCTGCGGCTGTAGTAGGTCATACGCCCGGTCCGGCAGGTCTCGTTAAACGCGGCTTCATTCATATATGCCATCATCAAAACCTGGCCGCTGTGCACGTCCTGTACAATACAGGGCAAAAGCCCGTCCGGGCCTAGCTTGAATTGGTCAAAAGAGAAACAAATGTCTGTTTCCTGTATAGTAACCGAACCGGTTGCCTGGCCGGCCTCCCGGCTGTAGAGGGCCACCCGGCTTTTTCCAAACCGGCGTACCGCCTCTTCATAGACCGCCATCTCGCCATCGTCCTCCCGGCGAAGAAGGGCCGCTCTCGCACCGGCGTAGATATATTTTTTCACATCCTCCAGGCGCTTCGTGCGCCCGCCGGCCATCACCGGAAATGAATTTTGGGCGGTATAACGGCGAATCTGTCCGATGGCCGCCTCATGGGCCGCCTCGTCCTCCGATTCATCCAAGAAAAACCCCATCGCCGCCCCGCCGGCCGCCTCTTTTGCGAAATACCCGGCGATATCCTCCACCGCATCCCCTTCTGCCGTAAACGCCAGGCTCCCGCGCAGAATCAGCATCGGTCTGCATTCATTGATTTTCTCCGCCATGATGCCCTCCTGTTTTTCCGTGCTCCGGTTCCCGCCCTGTCCGGTCCGGATCCATCCGTTGCTCCGGCTCCCGTATTGCCTGAATCGGCTCCCCTGCCTGCTCAAGCTCTTGCACCGCCCGAGCCAGGTCGACCCGCTTTTCGTAAAGTGCCTTCCCGATAATCGCACCGTAAATGCCCGCGTCCCTAAGACGGCGCAGATCCTCCGGACCGGAAACGCCGCCCGAAGCGATGACGTCGAGACCGGTTTTCTCGCTCAGCGCTTTCGTAGCCTCTACATTGGGGCCGCTAAGCATCCCGTCCCGCGAAATATCCGTATAGATAATGGTTCGCACGCCCATCTCCTTCATCTGCATCGCCAGCTCTGCCGCCGGCCGCCCGCTGACACGCTCCCAGCCGTGCACCGCGGCGTATCCGTCCCTGGCGTCGATCCCCGCCGCAATGTGCTCCGCCCCAAACTGCCTGACCGCTTCGCGCAAAAGCTCCGGATCCTCCACCGCCTTGGTGCCGATGATCGCGCGCGTCACGCCCAACTTAAGCACTTCCTCGATATCCGCCAGCGAACGGATCCCGCCGCCTAACTGCGCCGGAATCGAAACCGAGCGCGCGATCTCCCGGATGCAGGCCGCGTTGACGCTGCGCCCCTTCAGCGCCCCGTCCAAATCCACCAAATGCAGATACGACGCGCCCTGCTCCTCCCACAAGCGGGCAATGGCCGCCGGGGAATCGGAGTAGATCCGCACCTGGTCAAAGCGCCCCTGGCAGAGGCGGACGCAGCGGCCTTCCTTCATATCAATCGCCGGAAACAGACGCATCCTACAGCCCTCCCTTCGTCGACAGCACACCCTCGATTCGCTCATCCCGGCGCACCGCCATGTCAAGCGCCTTGCCAAAGGCCTTGAACATCGCTTCCGCGACATGATGGCTGTTTACACCGTCCAGCTGCCGGATATGCAGATTCATCCCCGCCGCATAGGTGACGGCATAGAAAAACTCGCGGATCGTTTCGGTTTCCAGCGTGCCCAATCGTTCGGCCGCGAAGGAGGCGTTCCACTGCAGATAGGGCCGCCCCGACAAATCAAGAGCGCAGAGCAGAAGCGTTTCATCCATCGGCAGGATACAGGAGCCATACCGCACAATCCCCTGCTTCTCGCCCAGTGCCTCGCGGATCGCATTTCCCAGCACAATGCCGGTATCCTCCACCGTATGATGCGTATCCACCTCTAAATCGCCCTTTACCTCCACTTCGAGGTCAAAAAAGCCATGTTTTGCGAACCCAGTCAACATATGGTCAAAAAAACCGATGCCTGTCCGAATGCGGCTGTCGCCCCGGCCGTCCAGATTCAGCGAGACGCAGATCGAGGTTTCCTTGGTTTCCCGAGTGATCTTAGCTGTTCGGCTCATATTTTTCCTTCCTCCATACGCACGCGAATCGAATTCGCGTGGGCGGTCAGTCCCTCCTCTTCGGCAAAACGCACCACCTGCGGCCCTGCCGCCTGCAGATCCTCCCGCGTATAAGAAATGATACTGGATTTCTTGATAAAGTCATCGACGGACAGCGGCGAGAAAAATTTCGCCGTACCGTTGGTCGGCAGCACGTGATTCGGCCCGGCAAAATAATCGCCCAGGGGCTCGCTGCTGTATTCCCCGATAAAAATCGCCCCCGCGTTGCGGATTTTCGGCAACAGGGAAAACGCGTCCTTTGTCATAATTTCCATGTGTTCCGACGCGATTTCATTGACTACCTCCAGGGCTTCTTCCAAAGAAGAAGCGACCAGGATGTACCCGTAGTTTTCCAGCGACGCTTCGATGATCTCCCGACGCGTCAAATCGGCCGCCATTTCATGCACGAGGCCGGAAACCTGCCGGGCCAGCTCCTCGGAGGTCGTCACCAAGATCGCGCTGGCCAGCTCGTCATGCTCGGCCTGCGACAAAAGATCGGCCGCCACATAGCGGGGATTGGCCGTTTCATCCGCCAAGACCAGGATCTCGCTGGGGCCGGCGATCGAATCAATGCTTACATAGCCGAACACCGCTTTCTTGGCCAGCGCCACAAATATATTGCCGGGTCCGACGATCTTATCCACCCGGGGGATGGTTTCGGTGCCGAAGGCCAGAGCCGCGATCGCCTGCGCGCCGCCGATCTTATAGATCCGGTCCACACCGGCTTCTCTGGCCGCCGCCAGCGTGCCCGGATTGACCGTTTTGTCGCGCCCGGGCGGCGTCACCATAATGATCTCGTCGACGCCGGCCACCCGCGCCGGCAGGATGTTCATCAAGACGGAGGAAGGATACGCCGCCTTGCCGCCGGGGACATAGACGCCGACCCGCCTAAGAGGCGTCACCTTCTGCCCCAGGAGCGACCCGCCGGGCGTAGCGTCAAACCAGCTGTAGCGACGCTGTTTTTCATGGTAACGGCGGATATTTTCGCGGGCGTTGCGCAGTACCGTCAAAAACGCCTCGTCCAACTGATCATAGGCGGCCTCGATCTCCTGTTCCGTTACCAAAAACTGCTCCGGCGTGATCGCGAGGTGATCAAACTGCGCCGTATAGTCGACAAGCGCTGCGTCGCCTTCGGCCCGCACCTGCTCGACAATCGCCTGCACCGTGTCCATATAAGAGGTATAATGGTTGGGGCTGCGCTTTAAAAGGTCGTTTAAAAGATTCGCTTTGTTTTCCGGTGTCAAGGGTAAAATTCTCATAGCTCTCCTTCTTGCGGCACACAAGGAGCGGCCTCGTCCGCCGCCGAATCCTGTTTTGCCTGCGGCGCAGAGTCCGCCTTCTGCTCCCAGGGCTGCCGTCCAAGCGGCGCCCACACTTTGCCGACTACTTTTTCAAATGCCTTGGTCCCCAGCAAGGGAAGGAACGAATTCCAGCGAATCCGTTCGTCCAGCTGCTGTTCCCACTCTTTATCCGCCATCTCTAATCCGTCTCCTTTACCAGCCCGCGCATCCGGCGGATCAAATCGGTGATCCGCTCGTTTTCCATCTTCATACTGACCTGGTTTACGACGACCCGCGCCGAAAGCCCGCAGATTTCCTCCAATACCGTAAGTCCGTTCTCCTTGAGCGTCGAACCGGTCTCCACGATATCCACAATCACCTCCGACAGCCCTACCAGGGGCGCCAGCTCGACGGAACCGTTTAATTTAATGATTTCCACGGTCTGCTGCTTGCGATTATAAAAATAATCCTTGGCGATCACCGGATACTTGGTCGCGACCCGGATCAGCTCATGGTGACTCAGGCGCTCACGGGAATCCTCCGGGCCGCAGACGCACATGCGGCATCGTCCCAGCCCCAAATCCAACACCTCATAGATCTGCCGGCCCTCTTCCAGAATCGTGTCGCGGCCGACCACGCCGAGATCCGCGGCCCCGTATTCCACATAGGTCGGCACGTCGCTGGCCTTGGCCAGGAAAAATTTCATCTTATGGGCTTCATCGGTAAAGATCAGGCGACGCGTCTTGGAATCGTAGAATTCCTCGCAGCGGATTCCCAGCCGCCCCAAAAGCTCCATCGTTTTGCGGGCCAGGCGTCCCTTCGCCAGGGCAAAGGTTAAATATCTCATAACGATTCCTCCTGAAACGAGCCGTCCTCCCACAAAAGATACAGCTTCTCCACTCCCAGCGACCGCGCGCGGGTACGGCACCGTTCCCAGGCCGCCTTTTTTTCTTCGGCATATGCAAACGCTTCCCGAGACGCGGCGGATTGCCCGAATGCATCCCCCGTTTGCGGCAAGGCCGCGAAGCGCTCCAGCTGTACCCGCCGGCCCTCGGCCCGCATACAACAGGCCCGGGCAATCGCTTCCTTTTTCTGCCCCTTCGCGTAAACCAGCAGAACCTGCGGCCATTCAAAGGAGAGCGGCTTTTGCTGGCGGTTTAGGGCCGCCATCACCGAATCCAGCACAATGGCAAAGCCCACCGCTTCGGCGCGGCAGCCAAACTGCTCCATCAGATTATCATAGCGCCCGCCTGTCGCCACCGGCTCTCCGGAGCCGTAGGTGTAGCCCTTAAAAATCATGCCGTTATAATAACGATAACGCCCCGTCATCGCCAGATCAAACGAAACATACTTTTCTAATCCATAGCAGCAAAGCGTGTCGTATACCTGAGACAGCCGTCCGACCGCGTCGATCGCCCGCGGATTCGTTGTCATCTTGCGTGCTTTTTGCATCTGCTCGATCGGGCCGAACAGCTCCGGCAGATGCAAAAACAGCTCCTCCAGACCGGGCTTTAAGCCGCTGGAACGGATCATTTCCTCCGCCCCAAAAAAGTTTTTATTTTCCAGCAGGCGCCAGACCGCCTCTTCTGTCTCCTCCGGCAGCTCTGCTTCCTCCAGAATCCCCTGCAAGAAGCCCACATGCCCTACCTCCAGCTGGAACTCGGTCAGACCGGCCGCCAAAAGACACTCGATTGTCAAGGCCAGGACCTCCGCGTCCGCATCCGGCGAACCGTCGCCCAAAAGCTCCACGCCGGCCTGGGTAAATTCCTTGAGCCGGCCCTGCAGGCTGCTGCGGTTGATAAAGGCATTTTCTATATAAGAAAGCCGCAGCGGCATATGCTCCGCTCCAAAATATTTGGCGGCGCAACGGGCGATCGCCGGCGTCATATCCGGCCGCAGAACCATCGTTTCCCCGTCCCGGTCAAAAAATTTAAACATTTCCCGGGAAAGGACGCTTCCCTTCTCACGACTGAAAATATCGAAAAATTCAAAGGACGGCGTCTGAATATCCTGGCAGCCGAACCGATGGAACATCGCGCGGATTTTGCGCCGGACCTCCAGCCGGGCGGCATATTCCCGGCCGTATATGTCACGGACCCCCTCCGGTGTGTGTATGTACTGGTTCATAGTGCTCCTTTACTTTAGTATGCTACCATATTAGCACATGAAAAGCATTATAGCGAAGAGGCCGCCTTTTGTCAAGACTTCCGGCGATAAAAAGCGGGAACCCCCTCGACCGCCCTCTGGGCAAACCCGTCGGACAGCGGCAGCATATCGATGAACAGCTCGCCTAAATGGGGCGCGGCCGCCACCGCAATATTTTCAAACAGCACCTCGGCTTCACCGGAAAGCTCCGCCACCAGCAGATAGCTGACCTCCCCGTGCTGCTCCATCATCCGCAACCACAGCCTGCGGATGTCGGGCTCTTCTTCCGCGTAAGAACAGATTGCTTCTACCATTTCCTCCGGGTATTCGTCCGGCTCTCCCAGATGGACGACCGCGTTCTCCTCCACCTGCTTGCAGGCATGGCCCATTGTCTGCAGCTCCTTGCGTTCGCGCAGCTCGCGCAGGCTGCCGCGGTCCAACGATAAATTATCGCTGAAAGGGTTGATTACCAGCCCCTCGGCCTGCTGTTTATCTAAAACCATATAGGCATATTCGTCAAAGCTCAGACGGATCGTTTGCAGGCCGCTTTCCTCCAGAGAGTCCCATTTGCCCAGCTCCTCTTCATCGATAAAGGCCGGGTAAAACTGCCCTCCGTCCGGCGCTGCCAGCATGGGAAAGCCGATCGTTGCCTCAGAAGGAATCTCGGAAGCCTCTTCTTCGATTCCTGGTTTTTGCGAGAGCCGGATCACCAAGAGCAGCTCGGCGTTCATGACCAGCTCAGACAAAAGCTTTTCCATAATCGGCCGCAGCGCTTCCCCGTCCTCCGCCGCGCGGCGCAAGGCAAATAACTCCTTCAAACGGGGATTTTCCAGTGGTTTGTTACATTCAATCTGCATTGCTGTTTTATCTCCTTTCCAGGTCTTTTTGCACACACTCCAAATAATGTACGAACACACCGTTTTTGATCGGAATCCGAAAATCCAGGTCAAGCTCCTCCAAACGGAATGATTTGCGCCCTCCCGCCTCTCTACGCTCCCAAAATTCCTTCAGACGCGCAAACGGCAGATAATACGCTTCATCCCGTTTGGAATAATAAATAACCAAAAAAGCAATCCCGCCCTGTTTTTCAAAGCTCTCCATGAACGATATCTGATGCGAATGAACATTTTGCAGCGGAAACGTATCGGCATGGCATTCTTTGGCGTCAAAGCACACCGCGATCCCCTGCACGACGCCGATATAATCCACGGTGCTCTTCTGGTCAAAATAGGCCAGGGTAATGTGACGTTTTTCCTTATCGATTTCGATGGGCGTAATCGGCGTGGGGATTTTCTGGATCAGGGCCAGCCCCCCTTCCCGATATCGTTCGTTCGTATGGTTGATTAAATCCTCCAGAGTAGAACCCCTGAGGCCGCGGGAACTCCAGGTACCCATCATCCGCTCCTCTCTTGGGCCAGCCGCGCGGCCTGTTCAAACAAATCGGGCACAGGCGCACGAAAAACCCGGCCGGACAGGTAAGACAATGCTCCCTCCACCACCGGGAATGTCAGCTGCCAGGCGTGAAGCAGCTGATGGTCAAGCCCCAGCTGTTTTTTATAAAAATCATTGACCGGGCGCAGGCCGTATTTATAATCTCCGATCACGGGCCAGCCGACCGACGCCAGATGGGCGCGGATCTGATGAGAGCGGCCGGTCACCAGTCGCACTTTTAGCCGGGTAAGCGGGAAGGGGGCGGCTTGCCTGGCCAAAGAGCCAGTCGCGTCTGCCGTCTCTACCCCAAAAGAAGCAAGCGGCGTGTAAACCGTCTCAATCCATTGCGCTCCCGGACAGGCTTTTTGTAAAATCTGCACCTGATTCCTGGCCGCATCCTTATATAAGTATCCCTTCAGGTGACAGGGGCTCTTCACCCATCCGTGGACACAGCACAGATAATCCTTGTGAAGCGTACGCTCTTTGAGAAGCGCGGACATCGTCTGCAGCCCCGCCATCGTTTTTCCTATGACCAGCAGGCCGCTGGTATTACGGTCCAGACGGTTGCAGACCGACGGGCGGAAGCGGCGATAGCTTTCCTCGGTCAGCTCCCCCTTGCTTTGCAGATAGGAAAGCGTCAGCTCCACCGCCGAGATATCGTCCTCCCCCGCCTTCTGTGACAGCAGGCCGGCGGGCTTATCATACAGCAGGATATGCGCATCCTCATAGACGATACGCTGTGGATCCAACATATCGTTCGACCGCAACGCCGCCCCCTGAAATTTGGCCAGCGTCTCTTCCGAAAAGAAAATCCGCAGCTCATCCCCGGCCTTCAGCTTCTCCGAGCCTTCACAGCGGCCGCCGTTTAAGGTGATATTCTTTTTTCGCAGCATTTTATACAGGAAGCTTTTGGAAGCCTGCCCGAGATATCGACTCAGATACTTATCCGCCCGCTGCCCGGCCTCCTCTTCCCGAATTGTTAATAGTCTCATGCAAATATTGTAGCCGCCGCCCGGCGGCCTGTCAAGAATGTATTTTTCCTGCCGCGCTTCTCCAGGTCGTTCCTGTTTCATACATATAGGTTTCCACGCGCAAAAGCTCCGCCGCCGCTTCGTATTGGCAGCGGCGGCGGGCTTGCGTCCCATCTTATATTTTTATCGCAATGATTTTATTTCTGTCAGCTGTTTTCGCTCACATAAATCTTGACGCGGCTCTGGATGATATCGGCCACTTCCCTGGCAGACTTCTGTCCGGCAAAGAAGGGCGCGGCTTCCTCCGTGATAATCGTAAGGATTTCCGTACTCGCGGACGGCATCGGCTGCGCGTTGTCGATCAGGCTGCGAATCACCGCAATCTCCTCCTCGGTCGCCGGCTTGCCCTCATAGTTATAATCATCCCAGCTCCAGCTGGAGGTTCCTTCCTCCAGGTTTCTGGCTTCGTCAAAGCATTTTTCCAGGGAGCTCTCCCGCACCGGGAAGTTCCAGCCCAAGTTATCCTGATATTCCTCTGTCAGCAGGGAGCTGATAAAGGCCCAGGCCCCGTCCTTGTTCGCGGATTTCTCTGAGATGCCAAGCCCGGTGCTGGCAGCCATAATGGAGCCGCTGCCGGACTGTGTCGGGTAGCCGATACAGGTCACCGGTCCGTCAAACATCGACGCATAGGCCTGGAAATCGTTCACCTGTGATACATATAGGCTCAAAAGCAAGAGCTTTCCGCTGGAAATCCTCGTATAGACGCCCTCTTCATTGTTGTAATCCATATTTTCCGCCGAGGGGAAGGTCGCGGCGAATTCCAATACTTCTACAAACGCGTCGCTGTCAAACGAACAGGTTCCCGCGTTCCAGTCCACATAAGAATCCATATCCATCTGCAAAAGCATCGACAGCACCAGCTCCCGGCTGGCATAGTCAAACAGCTGTGTTCCCTCCGGCTTTGAGGCCAGCAGCGCCTTTACATCCGCTAACGTCCAGCCCATCTCTTCCCCTACATCGGAGGTACGGCCTAAAAGCGTCTGCAGCGAATAGGAAACCGGCATTCCATACAGTTTGCCCTCCTGCTCATACAGCCTTAACGCGCTGGCGGTTAAATCCTCTTTCTTTAAATCGGGATCATTCTCCAACAGCGGATACAGATCGGTCAGGATTCCCTTGGAGATATACACGTCTACGTTCATTCCGTTGCCCATGTCGATCAGATCCGGCGGGTTCCCGGAGACAATATCCGAATTCAGCTGCGTCTGGCCGGCCGAATAGTCGCCGTTTCCGTATTCCTTTACCTCGATGCGGTAAGTATCGTTGTTCTTGTTAAAGCGGATGATTTCGCCGCGCAGCATGTAGTCT
>CANSWW010000037.1 GCA_947650845.1 uncultured Lachnospiraceae bacterium | reverse complement strand
CCGATGCTATGTTTGAGTGGGCGAAAAACCGTTTGCTTGACGGGGTTTCGGCGGGAAAAACAGAAACAGAGACGGGCAGAAGGAGAAAGGTTCCCGCCAAATATTGAAAAATTTGTGAAGAAAGCGTGATACATCGGGAAAAACCGTGCAAAAAAGAAAATAGGACTTTCTTTTGCCGTTCAGATATGGTATAAGAAATAGGTATGCAAAATACAAAAACATGGTCATGGCGGCGACAGAGGCTTGCCATGGATCACGATCAGGAATGAGGAGAGGAAGTAAGATGAAACGTAGATGGTTTTGTATCGCTCTGATTTTGAGCGTAGTTTTGTTGGCCGCCTGCGGCGGCGGTGACAGCGGGGAGAGCAGCGCGGCCGATACGCAGCCGGCACAGACAACGACGGAGGCCGCGCCGGAATCGACGCCGCAGGAGAGTACGGCGCCGGCGACAGCCGAGCTTCCGGAATACACGGCGGCGGATTATGTGAGCCTGGATTCCTACACCGGCATGGATGTCGAAGTGTCGGACGGCGTGGTGACCGACGAGGAATTTGAGATGCTTTTGCAGCAGCTGGTCGAAGCCTTCAAGACGACGGAGCAGATAACCGATCGCGAGACAAAAGAAGGAGATACCATCAATTTTGATTACAGCGGCGCGATCGACGGCGTCACGTTTGACGGCGGGACCGCGAAGAACCAGACCACGACGCTGGGAAACGGCGGCTTCATCGACGGCTTTGAAGAGGGGCTGATCGGTAAGCCCTGCGGCGAGGAATTTGTTGTGGACGCCTATTTCCCCGACAACTACGGCAACGAGGAGCTGGACGGGAAAACGGCGCAGTTTACGATGAAGATCAATTATATTGTCGGAGAGGAGATTATCCCTGAGCTGGACGATGATTTTGTCAAGGGACTGGAGGATTATACCTGCGGCACGGTGGAGGAATTTAAGACCGTATACCGCGAGGAGTTAAACGAACAGAAGAGCGCCTTTATGGAGGAGCAGGACAAGAACCGCATGTGGATGAACTTAATCAACCAGGCGGTGTACAGCGGATATCCGGACGGATATGTGGAAGGATATGTCCAGGATGTGGAGACCAACTATACGAGCATGGCGGCTGCCTATGGCTTTACTTTGGAAGAACTCATTGTGGGCATGTATAACATGGATATGGAAACCTTTAATCAGGAGGTAAAAGAGCAGGCACAGCTGCAGGTGAAATCGGAAGTGCTGTGCCGTTACATCGCCGATCTGGAGGGGATTACCGTAACCGAAGAAGAGTACCTGGCCATGGTGCAGGAATACATGGATTCCTTTGGTTATGAGGATATGACGAGCTTTGTCAATGCCTATGGAGTGGATGATGTGGAGCGCCAGGGGCATTTAGACGCGCTGCTAAAGAAGGTGATCGATTTCTGTTTTGAGAACGCCAACAAGGTCCCGGCGGCGGAAACCGAGCCGGAAAGCGCGGATGCGGAGTCGGCAGGGGAGACAACGGCGGCGGAAACGACGGCCGAAGAAACGACGGCGGCGCGGTAGGAGGACAGACGGATGGCACGGACGGTTTTGAAAAATGGGACCATAGAGGTGACGGTTGATTCGCATGGCGCGGAAATGGTTTCTCTTAAGGATTCGCAGGGCCGGGAATATATGTGGAACGGAGATCCGGCTTACTGGAAGCGCCACGCGCCGGTGCTGTTCCCGCTGGTGGGCAGCCTGAAGAATAAGCAGTTTCGCGTGGGCGGCAAAACGTATCCTATGAATCAGCATGGCTTTGCCCGCGATCTTGAATTCAGCCTGTTATCGACAGACGGGAAGGAATGCTGGTTTCGTTTGACGGAAAATATGGCGACCTTAACCGTATATCCGTATGCGTTTACGCTGGATATCGGCTATCGCATCGGCGATAACTGGGTGGAGAATATCTGGCGCGTCGCCAATCCGGGCTCACGGCCTCTGCATTTTTCGCTGGGCGGGCATCCGGCCTTTGTATGCCCGTTAAGGCTGGGGGAGAAGCAGTCGGATTATGGGCTGCGGTTTGATACAAAGAAGCCGCTCTCCTGCTCGGTGATCGGCGAGGGCGGCCTGATCGAGCGGACGGCGGTAAAGACGATCGAGACGGAGAACGGTCTGCTGCCGATTGACGAGCATCTGTTTGACGACGATGCGCTGGTTCTGGAGCATCATCAGGCGCACCGGGTTTCGCTGGTGGATCCGGAGGGGAAGGATTATTTGACCGTATCCTTTGACGCGCCGTTGTTTGGCGTTTGGTCGTGCCCGGGGAAGCAGGCGCCCTTTGTCTGCATTGAGCCCTGGTACGGCCGCTGCGACGCGGCGGATTTTGAGGGCGGCTGGGAGGAGCGCGAATGGGGCAATACGCTGCAGCCGGGCGAGGTCTTTGAGGGGGCTTTCCGCGTCACACTTGGGGAATAAAACCATTTTAGGCTGGCATATACTGGTCCAAAGGAATGTGTGGGAGATTGGTATATGAATAGGAAGAAACATACCTGCAATCGGTTCCGCGTGCTGGGCAACGCGGGAATGGTTGCAGGTTTTTTAGTATTGTGCGTGGCGCTGGAGGTGGGAATCATGGCGGAGAAGGAGGCCGTCTATGAGGCCGGCGAATGGATGGCGGCGCAGACGGCAGGAGGGGGGAGCGACGCCGGGGGAGCGCCGGGGACGGGGCTGCTGTATTATTTGAATTGGTTTTTGCCGCGCGCGGGCGCGGCGCTGCTGGCAGGCGGCTTTTTGTGCAAGCTGGTGTTTTGGCGCTGCCCGGACTGCGGCTGCCATTTGATGCTGTGCGCGCGGGGCGGGGGACGGGAATGTCCTTGCTGCGGGGCGGGGCTGGAGGCGAGGGGGATGGGAGAAGGCGTGACGGGAGTGAACGGGACGGGAGAAAGCGTGACAGGAGTGGTTGTAAGGGGAGCGGGCGTGAAGGAGATGCGTGTAAAGGAAGCAGGCGTGAAGGAAGCGGGCGTAGAGGGAGAAGAGTGCAAAGGAAGCGGGGTAAAAGAAGGAGCCAGTAGGGAAGAGAGCGTTAAGAAAGAGGCGACGGGCAGTGCTTATTCCTGATGGTGATAGTTCTGGTCTTTCATTGGGAAGCTGAAGGATGAAAAACCTGGTAAAAAGATATATTTTGCGATATAATAAGCAAAAACAAACCACAGGAGGAAGCTCACCATGCAGAAATTTTCGGAACTTACCTATACCCGCCCGGACGCCAAGGCCGCCGGGGAAGCCTTGCGGCAGTGCGCGGCGAAGATGCGGGCCGCGGGTAGCTATGAGGAAATGCGCGATTTGTTTTTAGAGCAGAAGGAGGCGGGGCTTTCCTGGCAGACGATGTCCACGATCGCCCACATCCGCAATACGGTGGATACGCGGGATGCGTTTTACGAGGAGGAGATGAAATTCTTCTATGAGCAGGAGCCAAAGCTGGAGCTTTTATGGCAGGAGATCGAGCGCGTGATCCTGGAATCGCCGGCGCGGGAGCAGTGGGAGCGGGAGTTTGGCTCCTTCTTTATTAAAAACATGGAGGTGAACCAGAAGCTGGCCGATGAAAGAGTGGTGGCGGACCGGATCGAGGAGGGGCGCTTGACCCAGCGGTATTCCAAGATATCGGCGACGGCCGCGACGGATTTTCGGGGGGAATCCTGCAATTTCTACGGCCTGTTAAAGCATATGCAGAGCACGGACCGCGCGGAGCGCCGGGAGGCGATGATGGCCTGGGGCGATTTGTATGAGCGGATTTCCGGGGAATTGGACGAGGTCTACGACCAGCTGGTGGCGCTGCGGGTGGGGATCGCGAAAAAGCTGGGGTTTGATTCGTATATCCGGTTTGCCTATTTAAACCGCGGGCGCTACGATTATACGCCCGAGGATGCGGCGCGCTTTCGCCGCCAGGTGAAGGAGGTCGTCGTGCCGGTGTGCCAGAGGCTGCGCGACGAGCAGGCCCGCCGCCTGGGCGTGGAAAAGCTGCGTTACTATGACGAGGCGCTGATTTTCCCGGAGGGGAACGCTATTCCGCAGGGGGACCGCGCGGAGCTGGTGGCGAAGGCGCAGCGGATGTACCGCGAGATTTCGCCGGAGACGGGGGAGTTTTTTGACCGGATGGTGGAGCAGGAGCTGTTTGACCTGGAGACGAAGCCGGGCAAGCGGCCGGGCGGCTACTGTACGTTTTTGGCGGCGTACAAGGTTCCTTTTATTTTCTCGAATTTTAACGGCACCAGCGCTGATGTGGATGTGTTGACCCACGAGGCCGGGCACGCGTTCGAGGCGTATACGGCGGCCCGCGAGGCGCGGCTGTTGGAGATGGTGTTTCCGACGAGCGAGGTGGCGGAGATCCATTCGATGAGCATGGAGCATTTTGCTTATCCGTGGATGGAGCAGTTTTTTGGGGATAAGGCGGACGATTACCGCTACGCGCATCTGATGGACGCGCTGGAGGTGATTCCTTATATGGTGTCGGTGGATGAGTTCCAGCACCGGGTTTTTGAAAAGCCGGAGATGACGGCCGCTGAGCGCCGCCGGGTGTGGCATGAGCTGGAACAGACGTATCTGCCCTGGCGGGATTACGATGGGCATGCGTTTTTGGAGGAGGGCGGCTTTTGGATGCAGAAGCAGCATATTTTCCTCTATCCGTTCTATTATATTGACTATGCGCTGGCGCAGATGGGGGCCTTTGAGTTCTATGGGCGGATGAAGAAGGACCGCGCCCAGGCCTGGAGGGACTATTATGAGCTGTGCCGGGCGGGCGGCAGCCGCGGGTATTTTGATTTGCTGAAGCTGGCGGGGCTGAGCAATCCGTTTGAGGAGGGGACGGTGCAAAGGATTGTGGACAGCCTGCTGGAGGATTTGTTTTAAACGGCGCAGATGTGGTCGAATAGGTAGAGGGAGTATTGGTAGAGGAACAAAAGCTCAGGCTGCTTCATAAATTCGCCGACGAGGGCTTCCATGCCGCGGATGCGGTAGAAGAAGGTGGTTTTGTGAATGTGAAGCGCGTCGGAAGCGGCTTGCGCGTTTCGATTGCATGAAAAGTAGGCCTTTAGGGTCGGAATATAGTCGGTCTTGCGGGCGCGGTCGTGGTCGAGCAGCAGACGAATGTGAGGATGGAGCCAGGATATGGCTTCATCCTTTGTTATATTGGCATAGAATATACATTTCGGTAAAATATCTTCTAAAAAAAATACAGGGCTCGTCTGAAAATTCTCTGGGAAGGACAGAGCAGAGGAGGGAGGCCTGGTGTTGGTTCCGTTTGACTTTTTTCCCTTTTTACGATATGATGTGGGAAATGAAAACCGCCTTGCGCGGGGGAACGGGGAGAGGAAACACCGGTGTCACAGCTTACGAAAAAGGCAATTATCGAATCATTTATTAAACTGTTAAATGAGCGTACCCTGGATAAGATCAAGGTCAAGGATATCGTGGAGGACTGCGGGATCAACCGCAACACGTTTTATTATCATTTTGAGGATATCCATGCGCTGATGGAGGAGATTCTGCGGCTGGAGACGGAGCGGGTGCTGCTGCGGGACGTCGATGAGGGCTCCTGGGAGGAGGCGTTTATCCAGGCGGCGGAGTTTGCCCTGCAGAATAAGCGGGCCGTGTACCATATTTATAATTCGGCGGGCCGGGATATCGTAAAGCGGTATTTGAACGCGATCGCCGAGGACGTGATGGCGCATTTTGTGGAGCGGATGGCCCGGGGGATCGCGGCGGACGAGGAGGATAAACGGCTGGTCGTGCGCCTCTACCGGGCTACGCTGGTCGGCATGATCGAGGACTGGCTGGAGGACGGGATGCGCTACGACGTGGAAGGGATGATCCGGCGCGTCGGGCTGCTGTTTGAGGGAAATATCAGCCGGTCGCTGGAGAGGAGCGCGAAAGAGGCGGGGAGGCTTCGATAAGGGGGCTTGCCGCAGAGTGGAAACGGATACAACATACGACGCGCATAATGGAAAATATTGTATATCAGGAGCTGCTTGTGCGGGGCTATAGCGTGGATGTGGGAATGGTGGACGTCTATGCCAGGGATAAAGAGGGAAGGACCGTTCACAAGCAGTTAGTGGTTGACTTTGTGGCAAACCAGGGGAGCCAGCGCTACTACATTCAGGCGGCCTATGACATGGCTTCGGAGGAAAAGCAGCGGCAGGGGTTTTCCTCCCTGCGCAATATCCCGGACTCGTTTAAAAAAATCGTTGTCATAAACGGGAGTAAGAAGCCGTGGAGAAATGACGAGGGCTTCGTCATCATGGGGATGAAGTATTTTCTTTTGCATGACGACAGCCTGGATTTTTGACCGATGGGATGAAACGGGATCAATAAACCGGCGGATCAACATTTTATAGTCTAATATATAAACCGGGAGCTTGGAGGACGGACCCATGAAGATTAGAAGGGCGGCGGAGCATGAGTTGTTGGAATTGTGGGGATATGAGAGCGTTCATACGGCTTCTTCGAATGCAAAATTCTTTTGCGATAACATAGAAAGAGGGAATGCCGAATTTTGGGCGCTCGACCATGATGGAGAACTGGTTGGGGAGTTGTATGTTTTTTATGACCTGGAGGACAAGGATTTTGCAGATGGCAAAGGAACGGCATATCTTTGTGCGTTTCGAGTTCGAGCGGATTTCCGCAGCCAGGGATTTGGGACAAGGCTGATCTGCCGCGTGATGGAACGCATAAAGGATTTGGGATATCAAAGGATATCCATTGGCGTTGACAGCACGGATACGGCTCATATTCGTTTCTATAAGCGGCTCGGTTTTACAATAAGGGGAAAGGAGTGCGCAGAGGATCCTTGCGACAGGGACGAAGATATGCGGCCGAGATCTTGTCCCCTTTTTTGGCTGCTATATAAAGAGGTCTGAAGGGAGCCGGGCAGATTCCTAAGACCTCTTTATAACGCATACGCGATAAAGGAAAGGGGATTAGATATGTCCAAAAAGCGCGACAAAAATCAACCCAATCGTCCCTGCGGCGATAAAGCACAAGGACAACCCCGCTTTTCTTTTGCGTGACAGAACGATCGTTTTCGCCTCGTCGGTCATGGTTGACGGGTACTTATTTCTTCTGAATGGAACGAGAATGTCGATCGAAAGTCTTTTACAAGGGACTTTTTTTGCGGCAAAATTCTTTTACATCTCCGGCGTTCCCGACAAAATCGGCGGATTGCCTAAAAAACAGTCACTTTGCGGGCGGTGTTCATTTTTTGAGCACCGTCCGTTTTCTATCCGTTTTCAAACCGTCTCCTTTCCCATACAATAGGGAATCAGAAAGAGAGAAACGAAAAGAGGTGAACGGATGTGAGGACGTGGAATGCGGTGCGGATGGCGAAGGCCGCCTATATTGTGATTTCCGTTTTGTTTTGTGCGGGAGGGCTGTTATTGTTTTTCTATCCTTATACGGCGGCGACCGTGCTGTGCTATATCGGCGGAGGCCTTTTGATTTTGGGCGGCGTGGTGAAGCTGGCGGGATATTTTTCAAAGGATTTGTACCGGCTGGCTTTTCAGTTTGATTTGGCATACGGCCTGCTGTTGCTGGCGCTGGGCCTGATTATGGTGCTGCGGCCGCAGGGAGTGATGGCGTTTCTTCACTTTTTGATCGGCGTGGTGCTGTTGTCCGACGCCTTGTTTAAAATCCAGACGGCGCTGGACGCGAAACGCTTTGGCTTGCCGCGCTGGGCCTGGATCATGGGGATCGCGGTCTTGACCGGCGTCTGCGGCGTGGTGCTGATGCTCAATCCGTTTCAGGGCGCGGCGCTCCTGGCGGTTTTTATGGGAGCGGGGCTTTTGGCGGAAGGGATTTTAAACCTGTGCGTGGCGGTCTGGGCGGTGAAGGTCATGGAAAAGAGGGGCGAGCAGGCGCCGGATGTGATTGATATTGCGTGAAGGGAAATGCCCGGGGAATACGGGCGGTAAGGAGGAATTTATGAACATTGGGAAAAACGTGGTGAGGTTTCGCATACCGATCCTGATCCTTGCCATAGCGCTTCTGGCGCCGTCGGTGATCGGTATGGCGAGAACTCGTATCAATTATGATATGTTGACGTATCTGCCGGGCGATATGGATACCGTGGCGGGACAGGATATTTTGATGGATGAATTCGGCAAGGGGGCGTTTTCTTTTGTGATCGTGGAGGATATGCCGCCGGCGGAGGTTTCCGCGATGAAAGCGCAGCTGGAACAGGTGGAGCATGTAGATACGGTGCTGTGGTACGACAGTATTATGGACGTATCGGTCCCGATGGAAATGCTGCCTCAAAAGCTGTATGAGGCTTTTAACGCCGGAAATGCGACCATGATGGCGGTGTTCCTGGAAACTTCGACCTCTTCGGACGATACGATGGAGGCGATCGGCGAGATTCGCCGGATTGCCGGGAAGCAGTGCTTTGTATCGGGCATGTCGGCCATGGTCACGGATTTAAAGGAGCTGTGCGAGCGGGAGGAGCCGGCCTATGTGGGGCTGGCGGTGCTGTTGGCCTGTGCGGCGATGATGATTTTTATGGACAGCTGGCTGATTCCTTTTGTGTTTTTGATAAGTATCGGCATGGCGATTCTTCTGAATATGGGGACCAACTATTTCCTGGGGGAGACGTCTTATTTGACCAAAGCGTTGTCGGCGGTGCTGCAGCTGGCGGTGACGATGGATTATTCCATTTTCCTGTGGGACAGCTATCACGAACAGAAGAAGCGCCTGGCCGATAAAAAGGAGGCGATGGCCTGCGCCATCGACCGGACGTTGACTTCGGTCGTAGGAAGCTCGATTACCACGGTGGCCGGCTTTATTGCTCTGTGCTTTATGAGCTTTACGCTGGGCAGGGACCTGGGCATCGTCATGGCCAAGGGCGTGGTGCTGGGCGTAATTGGCTGTGTGACGACGCTGCCGTCGCTGATTCTGGCGCTGGATGGGGCGCTGGAGCGCACGCGCCACCGGGCGCTGCTTCCCAGGGCGGAGAAAGCGGCGTCGCGGGTGGCCGGGAGCTTTGCCCTGGTGCTGGTGCTGGCGGCCGCGCTTGTATATCCGGCCTGGAAGGGATACCGCCAGACAAATGCGAACGTATATTACGAGCTAACGGAAACGCTGCCGGAGGATATGGATTTTGCTATCGCCAATTCGAAGCTGCAGGAGCAGTTCGGCGTGGGCGCGACGCATATGCTTTTGCTGGACGCGCGGCTGGCGGATGAGGATGTGCGCAGCATGATCCGCGAGATGGAGGAGGTGGAGGGCGTCAAATATGTGCTGGGCTTGGAAAGCGTGGTCGGGCCGCTGGTTCCCGAGGAGATATTGCCGGAGTCGGCGAGGGAAATCCTTAAAAACGAAAACTGGGAGCTTCTTTTAATTAACTCGGAATATAAGACGGCCAGCGAGGAGGTCAACGCGCAGATCGACCGGCTGAACGCCATTTTGAAGCGGTACGATCCGCAGGGGATGCTGATCGGCGAGGCGCCCTGCACCAAGGATATGATCGAGGTGACGGACCGGGATTTCAAGATTGTCAACGCCGTTTCGATCCTGGCGATTTTCGTTATCATCGCGGTGGTGGAGAAAAGCGTTACGCTGCCGTTTATCTTGGTTGCGGTCATTGAGCTGGCGATTTTTATCAACCTGGGGCTGCCGTGGTATCTGGGGACGGCGCTGCCGTTCATCGCTCCGATCTGCATCAGCACGATTCAGCTGGGCGCGACCGTGGATTACGCGATTTTGATGACAACGCGTTATAAGAGGGAGCGCTTTGGCGGGCATGAAAAGCGGGAGGCGGTGACGATTGCCTTGTCATCTTCGATTCCTTCGATTGTTGTGAGCGCAATGGGCTTGTTTGCGGCGACCTTCGGCGTGGCTCTGTATTCTAATATTGATATGATTAGTTCCCTCTGCAATTTGATGGCCCGGGGCGCGATCATCAGCATGCTGTGCGTGATTTTGATTTTGCCGTCGTTGTTTTTGCTGTTGGACCCGGTGATCTGCGCTACCAGCGCGGGCTTTCGCAATCGGGAGCCGGGGGCCTGTGGGCATGAGCGGCAGAGCGGGCCGGGGCGGCAGGAGAGAAGGAAGCATGAGCGGAAGCGGGGGAAGGGGCCCGGGAATAAGAATACGAAGGGCGGGCCGATTTTGAGCGCGTAGGGCGCTGCGGCGTTATGGCGGGTAGAGCGGTTCTGAGCGTAGAGCGCGCCGCGGCGGCTGTGACAGGCCGATTTTGGACGCGGAGGGCGCTGTGACGGGCTTGAAAGCGGCGGGAAAGGAAGGTCTGGGGACCGGCGCCGAGCGGTATGGGGCGGGAAACCGGACGATCCGCAGGAGATTTTTAGATAATAAACGGGATCGGATGCAAGCCGGTCACGGTATCGGAAGTGCGGCAAAATATTGGAAATATGGCAAACGGAGGTAAGATTATGAAGTGTAAGAACATGCAGCGAACCTGGAAAGTAACATCTTGCGTCGTAGCGGCGGCGCTGGCTTGCGGCGGTATGAGCATGATGGCCTACGGCGCGGGGCGGGAGAACGCGGCAAACGCGGTGCAGCCGGCGGCCGTGGAGCGGATATTTGAACAGGCGGCGGAAAATCCGCTCAAGGCAAACGATGAAACGGTCTATGTGATCGCGTCGGCGGACGGCGGCGTGGAAACCGTCATCGCCAGCGATTGGTTTACCGGCCAGGACGGCAGCTATGGATACCGGATGGAAGAAACCGAGGGGGCGCTGCCGGTGGAAATGCGGGTCCGCTATCTGCTGGACGGCCGGGAAATTACGCCGGAGGAGGCGGTCGGGGCCAGCGGCCTGTTGACGATCCGTTTTGAATTTCAGAATTGCTGCCAAAAGGATGTGGAAATCAACGGAAAGCAGGAGTCGATGTATATGCCGTTTGCGGCGTTTACCGGCATGGTGCTGGACGGCGGGCGGGTTTCCGACGTAAAGGTGGAAAACGGACGGCTGTTAAGCGACGGGGAACGGATTCTTGTGGCGGGGATGGCGCTGCCGGGGCTGAAGGAAAATCTGGAGATGGAGGCCGGACTGGCCGGGGGAGACGAGGAGTCCCTGGCGCGGAGGGTCCATGAGCTGGAGATTCCGCAGTATATCGAGGTTACGGCCCGGGTAACGGATTTTCAGATGGAATCGACGTATACGATCGTGACCAATGAATTGTTTAGTGAAGCGGATACCGGCGAGATATTGGATATGGACGGTCTGCAGGGGGAAATGGACCGGCTGAAGGACGCGATGCGCCAGCTTACCGACGGCGCTGATCGGCTCTATGACGGCCTGGGGACATTGTCTGAAAAATCGGGGGAGTTGATCGACGGGATCGGCCAATTGTACGACGGCGGCGCGCGGCTGAGCGAGGGAAGCGGGACGCTTCGCGAGGGGGCTGCCAGTCTTTATGCGGGAACGGGGGATTTGACGGAGGGCCTTTCCCAGCTGCAGGCGAACAGCGACGCTTTGACGGGCGGCGCGAGGCAGGTATTTGACACGCTGCTGGCGACGGCCGGCAGCCAGCTAAAAGCGGCCGGCATTGACGCCGGGACGTTGACCGTGGAAAATTACGGCGAGGTGTTGAACGGTATCCTGGCTTCTTTAGAAGGCGGCGCAATCCGCGACCAGATATCAGGGGAGGCGTCGGCTGTGGCTCAGGGCAAGGTGGAGGAGGCCGTGCGAGCTAATACGGAGACGATTCGCAGCCAGGTGAGGGACGGTGTGCATGCGGCGGTGCTGGAGCAGGTGCTGCAGGGAGTTGCCGGACAGACTGGCGTGACGCTTTCTGCGGAGCAGTATGCGCAGTTGGCGGGGCTTGGCGAGGAAGAGCTCGGCCAGTTGATCGCGGCGGGCCAGGTTCCGGCGGAAACGCCGGCGCTCATTGCGACTGTTACCGCGATGACCGGGGAGCAGATGGCTTCCGATGAGGTGAAGGCGCAGATCGAGGCGATTACGGAGCAGAAAATCCAGGAGCTGATTGCCCAGAATATGCAGTCCGGCGAGGTGTTGGGGGAGATTCAGGCCGGAGTGGACAGCGCGGCGTCCGGCGCGGCCGGCCAGATTAATGCTTTGAAGGGGCAGCTGGACAGCTATCAGGCGTTTTACCAGGGTGTTCTCAGCTACACGGCGGGCGTATCGCAGGCGGCGGACGGGGCCGCCAGGCTTAGGGACGGGGCCGGGCAGCTGTCTGAGGGGAGCGCTTCCCTGGAATCGGGAGCGTCGGAGTTGTTAAGCGGCATCGGAACCTTGAAGGATGGCAGCGGCGCTCTCGTCGACGGCGTGACGCAGCTGAAGGACGGCGCGGGGGAGCTGGCCGACGGGCTGCGGGAATTGGATGAGGAGGGGATCCGGAAGCTGGCCTGCTTCCTGGAGGAGGATGTAAGAGAGCTGGCCGACCGCGTGAAGGCAACCTTGGATTTGTCAAAGGAATATTCCTCGTTGGCGGCGGAAGCGCTGGCGGAGGATGAGCATGTGCGCTTTATCTATAAGACAGGGGCGGTGAAATAGGATGGGGCAGTCCGGCCGAGGGGCGCGGCGGTACGCCTCGGGCGTTGGCGGCGCTTAGGGGGGCGGGGGTGCGTGATGATGGATAGGAAGGGAAGGAAAAAGCGGGGAGCCGGACGGGCGGCGCCCTGCTTTTTTTCTAAGTATGGAGATGAAAGGATCGTGGGATTAACTGTATTTTTCGATGGAAAGAATTGCTTCTTCTTTGGTTGGATAGAGAGAAAAATTTTTGCAGTTTGGCCGTTAGGCGCTTGGGAGGAAGAGTTTCTTCTTGGTAATTTTGGATGAAGACGCGGGGGGCTTGCTGGAAGCCCTGCCGGCGGCCTTTCTGTACGCCCTGCTCTATTTCTAGGGAATGTCCCTGTGCAAATTCGATTTCCCGCATCTCCTGAATTGCTTTACACATATCGACTTTTGCCCCCTTTCCATTTAAAGCAATTTTCGCCCCGGTTGTCGCATAAATTCTTTTGTAATGGTATCTTTTTCCCCATAAGCAAAATTTCCTTGAAAAGCGTCTGTGCCCCGGCCCCGGATAGTAGGCGGGATGTATAAAATAGGTAACACTGGAGGATAGAACTACTGTACTACATTTTCCGGAGTTTGTCATTGGATAGTTAGTCCAAAGGGGACGACGGAAACTTTTAGCCTGGAAACACACCGAAAACACATATATTTCCATCTGTTCACATAACCAGTGAGTAAATGAAAACAGAGTGGAAAATCGCGCGCCGTTTCCCAATAACAAAAAAGAACGGGAGAGGACAGGGGGAAAAAGCGATGAACCGTATCAGGAAAATCCTTAATTCAAACGTAGTCCTGGTCGATGACGACGAGCATAACAGCTTTATCATCATGGGACGGGGCCTGGGATATGGAAAAAAGCAAGGAGATATCGTGCAAGACTCCGACCAAAACCAAATCTTTATCCCCCTCTCCGATTCCAAGCAGCAAGCGGTCCTGGACCTGTTCAACCAGCTCCCGCAAAAAGTATTCGAGCTGTCGGAGCAGATCATCCGCCACGCGGAAAAAGAGCTGGAGCGAAAGCTCAACGTCTCCGTCCACCTGGCGCTGGCAGACCACATCCACTTTGCGATTGAGCGCTGCCGCCAGGGACTCACGATCACGAACCGGGTCTTATGGGAAATCAAGACATTTTACCGCCAGGAATTCGCGATCGGACAATATGGCGTAGCCCTGCTTAACGAAGCCTACCGCCTAACGCTGCCGGAAGAAGAAGCGGCCAATATCGCCTTCCATATCGCCAACGCAGAATCCGAGGCGAAAGAAGGGCTCGATTCCATGCAAAGCGCCCGGCTGATCCGGGAAATCAAAGACATCGTCCTGTATTCCCTAAACCGCACCGTCGACGAAGACAGCCTTCATTACGCCCGCTTTATCATGCACACCCGCTTCTTTGCCGAACGGCTCTTGACAGGCAAGCAGCTGCCGGATTCCGGCGGGCTGTACGAGCTGTTTCACGGCGAATACACAGACTGCATGCCGATCGTAGATAAGATAGAAGCCTATCTGCGAAAAAAATACCAGATTATCATCACGCGAGAAGAAAAAATATTTTTAGCAATCCATATCAAACGAATGAAAGCGGCAATATAAACACATTCAGCGCCGCCCGGGCTGCAGGAGGAGCACGATGAAAAAAGCATTTCCCAAACAATTTTTATGGGGCGCGGCCACAGCCGCCAACCAAGTAGAAGGCGGATACCGGGCAGGCGGAAAAGGCCTGAGCGTGGCAGACTGCGCCAGAAGCCATTTCGACGAGGACCTCCGGGACTACGCCAGGCAAAACGAAGTCACACAGCAGGACATAGAAGCAGCCGTCCGGACAACGGACGAAAGCCGCTACCCCAAGCGCCGCGGCAGCCGGTTTTACGAGCATTTCCGGGAGGACATCGCCTTGATGGCCGGAATGGGGCTAAAAGTATACCGCATGTCGATCGCCTGGTCGCGCATTTTCCCGCACGCAGACGACGAGCAGCCCAATGAAGAAGGACTGCGCTTTTACGACGCGGTGTTCGACGAGCTGCATCGGTACGGCATCGAGCCGCTCGTCACCATCTCCCATTACGAACCGCCGCTTAAACTGGCGCTTAGCTACGACGGCTGGTACTCCCGCGAAGCAGTCGGACTTTTTGCGCGCTACGTAGAGACAATCTGCAAACGCTATAAGAATAAAGTGCGCTATTGGCTCACGTTCAACGAAATCGACTCCATGCAACGCCATCCCTATACAACCGGTGCCCTGCTGCGCGAACGCTTTGCGGGGAAGGATTTCAACGAAGTCATCTGGCAGGCCATGCACCACCAATTTGTAGCCAGCGCGCTGGCAACCAAAATCTGCCATGAACAAAATCCTCAGGCGCTGGTCGGCTGCATGTTGACCAAATTAACGTACTACCCCTATAGCTGCCGCCCCGAGGATGTATTACAGGCGCAGCAGGAAATGCGCAAGATGTACGCCTGCGGCGATACGCAGGTGTTTGGCGCGTATCCGCCGTATCTGCAAAAGCAGTGGGAGCGGGAGGGCGTCCGGATTCGGATGGAGCCGGGCGACGAAGAACTCATGCGCCGCTATCCGGTGGATTTTGTTTCCTTCAGCTATTACACGTCCTCGTGCTGCGCGCGCGATCCTAGGGGCTTAGAGCACGCGCCCGGCAATACGGTCACAGCGGTGAAAAATCCGTATTTGACCGCCAGCGACTGGGGCTGGCAGACCGACCCCATCGGGCTGCGCATTTCCTTGACGGAGCTGTACGACCGCTATCGTAAGCCGTTGTTTGTGGTGGAGAACGGATTGGGGGCGAAGGATGTGTTAGAGGAGGGGAAGGTGCATGACGATTACCGGATTGAGTATTACCGGGAGCATTTTAAGGCGATGCGGGATGCTATTTGCGAGGATGGAGTGGATTTGATGGGGTATACGGCGTGGTCTTGCCTGGATCTTGTTTCGGAGTCGACGAAGCAGATGAGTAAGCGGTATGGGTTTATTTATGTGGATGCGGATGATTATGGGAATGGGAGCTATGCGCGTTATCCTAAGGATTCGTATGATTGGTATCGGGAGGTGATTCGGACGGATGGGGCGGAGCTTTAAGGGGGGATTCGCGGGGATTTGGGGGGGAGGAGAGTGACGCCAGGGTTCCTGCGTGCTCCCTGGCCGGGCACGCTCTCGCTCCGTTACAAACGCAGCGGTACTAGGTTCGCGCTTCGCTTCGCTCACGCTCACCAAGGACCGGCGTTTGTAAAGGTCCCTGCCAGGGAGCACGCAGGAACCCTGGCTGTTACGCTCCATGCGCCGCAAATGCGCGTCGAATGTTTTTGCGTCGGGGGCTTGCTTCGAAAATGGTTGGCTTTGCTATCTGGATCGTGTAGAAAGAGGGGGCAAAAATGAAGAAAGCCCCCTTCTTTTTTTGGGTCTTAAAAAGCGTTTCGAGAAACGTCTTGCTTTAATTTCCAACATAGCGAATTGTAATTTTATATCCTTCTTTTTCCGATTCTGTTTCTAAAGTGTAATCCCCGATCTGCGTTACTGTCCCCGCTTCAATTGGATAAAATACTTTTTCCTGTGGATTGAAGATGACAAATTCCCCAATGGC
>CANSWW010000036.1 GCA_947650845.1 uncultured Lachnospiraceae bacterium | reverse complement strand
GCCGGCGGCCGGAGTGGTGACAGCGGATGGCGCCGGGGCGGCCGACGCGGGAGAACCGGCAGGCCCCGGGGCGCAGGAAAGGGGGGAGGAGCAATGATTTTATTGGTAGTTCTGGCCTTTTGCGTCTTACTGGTGCTGGGAGTGCCGGTTGCCTACAGCATGGCGATCTCGTCTATTGTCGTGATCGCGGCCGATCCGATGCTGCCGAGCACGATCATCGCGCAGAAGATATTTACCTCGCTGGATTCGTTTTCTTTTATTGCAATCCCGATGTTTATGCTGGCCGGCTCGCTGATGAACGCGTCCGGGATCACGGAAAAGCTGATTTTCTTCTGCCGCTCCCTGGTAGGGCATCTGCGCGGCGGGCTGGCGCATGCGGCCGTCATCACCGGGATGCTGATGGCGGGCGTGTCGGGCTCCTCGGTAGCCGACAGCTCGGCGATTGCGACGATCATGGTGCCTTCCCTGGAAAAGGAGGGCTACGACCGGGGCTTTGCGGGAGCGCTGATTTCGTCGGCCGGATCGCTGGGGCCGATCATCCCGCCGAGCATCATTATGATCGTCTACTCCGGCGTGGTGTCGATTTCGATCGGCAAGCTGTTTATGGCCGGGATTGTGCCGGGAATCCTGTTAGGAATCGGCATGATGGGCTACAGCTATTATTACGCGAAGAAGCATGGGATCCCGAAGCATGCCTTTGTAGGATTCATCAATGTGCTCAAGGCCTTTTTGACCTGCGCCGGAGCTCTGGTCATGCCGTTTATCATCCTTGGCGGCATTATGTCGGGCGTCGTGACGGCGACGGAGTCGGGGATCCTGGCGGTGATTTACGGCACGATTTACGGCTTTGTCACGCGTAATCTGAGCGTGAAAAAGCTCTTTGCCTGCATCCACGAGGCCGTGAGCGGTTCGGTACAGCCGATGATCGTCATCGCGTTTGCTTCCCTGTTTGGCTATGTGCTGACGTACTATGGGCTGGCCGATCTGATCGGAGGATTTATTACCTCTTTTACCACCAACAAATACGTGGTGCTACTGCTGATTTTTGTGATTATCTATATCGCGGGCATGTTTATCGAGTCGACGGCGATCCTTTTGATCCTGGTGCCGGTCTTTGCGCCGTTAATCCCGGTGTTTGGTTTTGACCCGCTGCATTTCGCGATCGTGTGTATTATCTCCCTGGTGCTGGGCGGAATCTCGCCGCCGGTGGGGATCGTCATGTATGTGGTATCCAGCGTGACGCATACGGAATTAGGGCGGATCATCCGCCAGGTGTGGCCCTTTGTGGCGATTTTTACGGCCGGGGTGCTGTTGGTGATTTTTGTGCCTCAGGTAGCTTTGTTTATCCCGAATCTGCTGGGGGGCTGATCGCGTCAGGCCCATTCAGAGAATAATACCCCGAGAATACGGGCGAAAAGTAAGGAGGAAAGTAGAATGAAAAAATGGTTGGCTATTTTGACAAGTCTGATCCTGTGTGCGGGCCTTTTAGGAGGCTGTGGCGGGGGCGGTGACAGCACGGCGGCCGGCGGCAGTCAGGCGGCCGGCAATGAGAGCCGGACGGAGGCCGAGGGGCAGACGTCTGCTGAGGGGCAGGCCGGAGGGAGCAGTACGGCCGCCTACAATCTGCGTTTTGCCTACACGCTGGCAACCGATCACGATCTGAGCAAGGCGTTTGAGCAGTTTGCGGCGGATGTGCTGGCGGCAACCGACGGCAACGTACAGATTACAACGTTTCCGGCCGGCTCCCTGGGCACACAGCCGGAGAATCTGGAGTCGGTTATGCTAGGCTCCCTTGATATGTGCTATGCGGACACCTCGATGCTGGTCACATATGTGCCGGAGTATACGCTCATTAACCTGCCGTGGCTGATTACTTCCTTTGAGACGGCGGATGAAATTTTTTATGAGAGCGGCATTGTGGACGAGCTGGATGCGATCCTGGCGGAAAAGATGAATATGACCAATATCGGCTGGGTCTACCAGGGCTTCCGCGCTTTCTGCACGACGATGCCGCTGACCGGTAAAGCGGACTGCCAGGGCGTAAAGCTGCGCTCGCCGGAAACACAGATTTATCTGGACACCTTCTCGATGATGGGCTTTACGCCGACCGTTATCACCTGGACGGAAGCCTATACGGCCATGCAGTCGGGCGTGGTAGACGGGGTGGATACGGTCAAATCTTCGATTGACAGCTATGGCTTCTATGAGATCGGCAAATATGTCTGGAACTCCAACCATATGTTTTCTTCGGTCGGCATCGTTATGAACAACAATGTGCTGGCCGGGCTGCCGCAGGAATATCAGCAGGCGATCAAAGACTGCTGGGCCAATGTGAGCAAGCAGTTCAATCAGGATGTGAAGGATCAGGACGCCTATTACATCGACCGCTTTGAAGAACTGGGAGCGACGGTCACCTACACGGCCGACGAGGCGGAATTCCGCGATACGTTCCACGATTATTGGTATGAGAGTGCGGAGGCCAACGGTTATAAGGAGCTTCTGGACGATATGATGGCGATCGTGGAAAAACACTGACACCGAATACGGGCCGGAGGGAGCGTTTACGTCTCAAACCGGCCCGTCCGGAAAAAACTGCAAATAGAAACGACAGAGGTGACAAGAATGAAGCTATCATATGGGATTCCGCTGTTGGATACATTGACGGCGGAGGAATTTGAAGGGTATCTGCGCCTGTTGAAGGAGATCGGCTATGAAGGAGTGGAGTGCTCGGTCTGCCATGCGAAAGAGGTGGATCGGCAGATGCTCAAGGAAAAGCTGGATACATACGGAATGAAGTTTTCGGGCTTTCGTTCCGGGGCGGCTTACGACATGACAGGGGCGCGCTTCTCAAGCCCGGAGGCTGCGGTGCGCCGCCGGGCGGTGGAGCTGATGAAGGACGTGGTCGATCTGTGCGCCGAGTTTGACTGCCCGATTTTGATGGGGCGCATCCAGGGGCTTTTGGAGCCGGGGGAAACGGCCGAGGCGGCCAAGGAATGGATCCGCGAGTGCATGCGCGAGGTGGCGGCGTACGCCGGGCGGACGGGGACGGTCATTGCCTATGAGCCGATCAACCGTTTTGAGATGGATTACAACCATACCACCAAGGAGATGGTGGCCTTTGTCCGGGAGATCAACGAGGGGCTGACGCACAAGGTAGGCCTTCTGATGGATATCTACCATATGGCCTTGGAGGACAATTCGATTGCCGCGGCCTTTATCCGCAGCCAGGGGCTGATCGCCCATGTACATTTCCGCGACAGCAACAACGGGGTGCCGGGCACGGGGACGATCGATTTCGCGGATGCCGTCAAGGTGCTGGAAGCGATGGGCTATGAGGGCTGGATCGCGCTGGAGGTGGATTTCAATTTCTGCGACTATGCGCAGGGAGCCAGGGATTCAATGCGGTATTTGAAACCGATGATCGAGGCGGCGCAGCGCTGCCGCTGACGGAGAGAACACGGACAAGCATACGAGGAGGAAACCTATATGGATGGAAAGAAAAATGCCCGCCTGCGGGAGCTTTTAGAGCGGCCGGGGCTGATTGTGGCGCCGGGCTGCCACGACGGGGTCGGCGCGCGGATTATTCAGAAGCTGGGATTTGAGGTCTGCTACATGGGCGGCAACGGAACAATGAGCAGCTACTTAGGCAAGCCGGATATCGGACTGGGCACGGCGACGGAGATGATTACACGGGCCCGCTACCTGGCGGAATGTCTGGATATCCCGCTGATCTGCGATGCCGATACCGGCTACGGCAACCTGAACAATGTGTGGCGCACCGTGCGCGATTATGAGGCGGCGGGAGTGAGC
Organism: uncultured Lachnospiraceae bacterium; assembly: GCA_947650845.1. Lineage (GTDB taxonomy): Bacteria > Bacillota > Clostridia > Lachnospirales > Lachnospiraceae > RGIG7193. Next base: position 12,517 of record CANSWW010000036.1, on the reverse strand, counting down.
GGGATCCACATCGAGGATCAGACGATGCCGAAGAAATGCGGGGCTATGGAAGGCGTATCGGTCGTGCCGGTGGAGGAGATCTGCGACAAAATCGCCATTGCCGTCAAGGCGCGCCGCGACCCGAATTTTGTGATCATCGCCCGGACGGACTGCTTCCGCGCGATGGGGACGGACGAGGTGATCCGCCGCTGCAATATGATGGCCGACGCCGGAGCCGACATGGTCATGCCGGAGAACCTGATCGAGCGGGAGGATATGGAGAAGGTGACGGCCGGCATTCGTAACTGCCCGATCTTGGCGGATGTATGCGAGTTTACGACGCACCAAATCTACAGCGACGAAGAGCTTTTGGCGATGGGGTATAAACTGGTGATCCATCCGCTGGCCTCGGTGCTCTTTGAAGCCCATGCGCTGACACAGCTCTACAGCTATTACAAGGAGCACGGCACGACGCTGGGCCTGGCCGAGCAGGGGCTCTTCATGCCCCGGCAGGAATACCAGGATCTGGTCGGATATTCCTGGGAGATGGGGATTCGGGGGCTGTTAAAGAAGGATTGACGAAAAGACAAAAGAGACGGAGCTGTCGTAAAACAGGCGTTTGGTACGGATGTTTTGCGGCAGCCCCGTCTTTTTTGTTTCCGTTATTAAGGGGTGAAAGGAAAATTTTTCATGCCTGGGCGGTACGCCGCCGGGCATATTTTACTTCATAATATGGATGCCGATCTGGTGTCCGGAAGCCAGAGCATAGCCCACGCCGGAGCCGGAAGAGTAAGCATAGGCATACATTTCCCGGTTGGAGGTCTCGCCGCCTGCATACAGTCCACCGATGACGCTGCCGTCCTCCCGGATCACCTGATAATCTGCATTTGTCCTGACGCCGCCGATGGTGCCGCCGGTGCAGACATAGATACGCACGGCGTAATAAGGAGCGGTTTCGATGGCCGTAAGATAAGCGGCATCCTTTCCGAAATCCTCGTCCTTGCCGGAGGCGCAGGCTTCGTTGTAGCGGGCAACGCTGTCGGAAAGAGCGGCAGGATCGACTCCCATGGCGTTGGCCAGATCCTCGATCGTGTCGGCTTTTACCACTTCCACACCGTCTGCCGCCGCGTTTAGCAGGTCGGCCTGGGCAAAGGAGCTGTCGCCCAGAGCCCATGCCACACCGTCCTCGGTGCGGCTTAACTCCACGGTACACTGATAGGGCATATAGCCTTCGTTAAAGAAACGCTTGGCGGAGCTGTTTACCACCATACGGGACCAGAGGTTGACAGACATACAGAAGCTGCTGACGCTGCCGTTGCGGCTGGTAGAGCCTAATGTAATCACGTAAGGATCGTTGTACATGACGCCGCCTGCCTCCACGGCCATTTTCATACCGTCGCCGGTACTGCCGACGCCGGAAGTGGTTAGATCAATCCAGTCGGCAAACTGAGGAAGATACGCACGCATCATCTCTTCGCTGGCGGCAAAGCCTCCGGTAGCCAGCACCACGCCTCTGTTTGTATGGACGTCATAGCTGCCCTTTTCATCTTCCACGGTAGCGCCGATCACATCACCGGCCTCATTGGTCAAAAGACGGATGCCGGTGGTATTCAGGCGCAGGTCCGCGCCTTTTTCCGTGAGCCACCGGGCCATATGGTCGGTGAGCATATAGCCGCCTTCCGGATCGGCGCCTGCGTCGCCGATGATGTAATCCGGTACCTGGTAGCGGTTATTGGGGAATAAGGGATACATGACCCAGTTTGCCACACCCAGGTCCTGAAGCCAGTTGACCGCTGCGCCCACCTGCTGGAAATAATTGCTTACACGGCTGTAGGTAGGATAGCCGGGGTCTACGCCCAGCACGCCGATATCGGCGTCCGAAGAGGCCTTCCACTCAGCCAGCCAGGCCTCGGAGTCGCAGGGCAGGCTTACACTGTCCGTATAGTATGTGTTTTCGGCTGCGACCACGGCGCCGGAGACGGCGGTGGAGCCGCCGAAACGGGCCGTTTTTTCTACCAGCATGACGCTGGCAGCGCCATTGTCCATGGCGGACATGGCGGCGGACAGACCGGTACCGCCGCCGCCGATGACAAGGACATCCACCGTTACGTTGCGGTCCTCGTCTCCGGCATTTTCCGAGGGCTTTTCAACGGCGATGCGAAATTGTTCGGGATCGGCGCCGGCCTGACGGATGCAGTCGGCCACGGCGGTCAAAATGGCGTCCGAGGTAATCGTAGCGCCGGAGACTGCCTCCACGGCGATACTCTGGTGGGTTACGATATCGGCCGGGATGGAGGCGATGGCCTCGTCGGAGATGTTGGGCGACTCGGAGTGCTCCGTGACTGTTACGTCGGTGATGGCCGAGTCGCCGAAGGTAACGGAAACGGTAAGAGAGCCGTTCCTGCCCTGTGCCGAGGCCGTGTATTCTCCTGCCGTAAAGAGAGAGGCCTGTGGTGCGGATTCGGTGGGGGCGGCGGATGTGCCGGGCGCATCCGTCGCCTCAGGCGTCCCGGAACAGCCGGTGACAGCTCCGGTCAGCATGGCGAGAAGAGCAATAAGCGCCAGAAAACGTTTCATAACCAGAAATCCTCCTTTTTTGTTATAATAAAAATATATCAGGAGGAAAAACGAGAGGCAAACGGCTTTTTGCAATCACATCATAAGCTTGTCTTATGGAATGCTCTTCTCAAAAAACAGGATAGGGCACAGGAAGGGGCCGATTCAAAGCCTGCGGGCCTCCTGCTGTAAAAGACGAATCAGATCACGGCGGGGAGGGGAAAGCTCTTTTAAGACGGCCTCGGTCTTATGCGCATAGGAGTCGGGGGAGATGAAAGGAACGATGCGGATTCCGTCGGGATAGCGGCCGGCCGGGACAAAGGTAATGCCCTGGTTCAGGTTTACCATCAGAAGCTGGTTTTCAATGGTATCGGCATAGAGAATACGATCGTCTGTCCACCCAAAGGACAGCAGCCACTGGCGGATATCCGTGCTGACATGGGTGCATGCCTCATCCCGGAGAAGGATACAGTGGAAGTCTTTCAGTGCCTCGATGGTAAGGCTTTCCTGCTGTGCCAAAGGAGAACACTCCGAAACGGCGGCGCAGATCGGCTTTTGCAGAATGGCAATGTGGCGATATCCCTTCAGAACGACTTCACCGGGAACCGCCAGGGCGATGTCACAGCTGCCGTTTTCCAGAGAGGCGGCCATATCGGCCATGGGCCGCTGGCGGATTTTTACATCCACATCCTCATGGAGACGGTGGAAAGCAGGGACGGCTTGCAGCAGAAGCTGCTGCTCCAGAGGGCCGGTATAGAAAACCGTTAGCTCTTTTTCATCGTTCGAATGGTTTGTGAAGGTGTAAAGTATATCCTGATAGCAGGCCAAAAGCGCCTCGGCCTTAGGAAGAAGAAGCCTGCCGGCTGCGGTGAGAGAGGTGCCGGTGCGTGTGCGCTCCAAAAGACGAATCCCCAGCTCTTCTTCCAGCGCATCCATTTGCTGACTCATGGCCGTCTGGGAGATGTAGCATTTTCTGGCGGCGGCGGTAAGATTGCCCAGACGGGCTACTTCCACAAAATATTGAAACCGTTCGATTTTCATGAATTTCCTCATTTCGGTTGATTTTACAAGTTTTCTATCGGCAGGCCGCCGGCTTTTGGAGGGAATGAAAAAGAAGCCGGAGCTTGACGGCTCCCTGTCTATTTTACAGGAATACTATTTTAAAATCAACACCGGCATCGGTCCCCCGTAATTTATACCCCCTTCAGGGGTAGACGGGCTTCGCCCGATAAGGTATACCCATACGGGTACCCCGTAACTTATACCCCCTTCAGGGGTAGACGGGCTTCGCCCGATAAGGTATAATATCATACAGGAATTAAAATCAGGTTAAAAGAGGATCCCTACATATGAATAAGAAAGAAATCACCGAGATCAAACGCCAGCTTACGCCTGAGCGCAATACCCTGACCCGCATCTGCGGCTGCTACGTGGACGCGGAGAAGGAAAAACGCACGCAATTTAAGGAAGCGTTTTTTTCCTTGCCGGAGGAAGAAGCCTTCAAATACTTTGAGCTCTTTAAAAAGACGCTGTCCGGGACGATCGGCCGCAACCTGATGACAATGGAGTTTCCGCTGAATACGGAGATTGAGGGCGGGACGCAGGAGTTTTTGCTGCGCCTGCGCGCAAGCGGACTGAAGGACGACGAACTGCTGGAACAGTTTTTTGACCGGGTTATCGAGGCCTACGAATATCCGGAGAATTACCTGATCCTGTTGGTGCACGGGGCCTACGATATCCCGGGCAAGGCAGGCGACGATACGGAGATGTTCGACGCTTCGGACGAAGTATACGAGTATCTTTTGTGCAGCATCTGCCCGGTGAAGCTGTCAAAAGCAGGTCTCTCCTACCATGCCGAGGAAAATTGCTTTGCAAACCGCATCCGCGACTGGGTGGTGGAGATGCCGCAGGTGGGCTTCCTCTTTCCGGCCTTCCACGAGCGGAGCACCGATTTGCACAGCGCCCTGTATTACTCCAAAAATATCGCCGATCTGCATGGAGATTTTGCCGATCTGCTGCTGGGCTGTCGCGTCCCGCTGCCGGCTGCCGGTCAGAAGGAGGCGTTCCAGGCCCTGGTAGAGGATACGCTGGGGGCGGACTGCGGCTATGAAACCGTGATGACAATCCATGAAAAAATCAATGAGATGATCGAGGAGAAGAAGGACGACCCTGAGCCGGTGGAGCTGGGGCAGCAGGAGGTAAAGCGGCTGTTCTTTGAGAGCGGCGTGCCCGAGGAGCGGCTGGAGCATTTTGAAGAGCAGTACCAGGAGACGGCCGGGGAGGGCGCGGTGCTGATGGCATCGAATATTGTCAACGCCCGTAAATTTGAGGTAAAGACGCCCGATGTGGTTATCACGGTGAACCCGGAGAAGGCGCAGCTTGTAGAGACGCGCATGATTGAGGGCCGGCGCTGCCTGGTGATCGGGATCGATGAGAATGTGGAAATCAACGGGGTGAGCGTGCGCTCCTAAAAAGATTGCATTTGGTATGATTTTCCGTGGAAAGGCGGTTGACAGCAGGGACAAGCTTTGATATAATAACGTTGGTTGTAACAAAATTGTAATAATTAGCGTAAAGATTTAACATATCGGAGGTACATATGAAGAAAGAAAGTTGGATCCGGATCGGATGTGCGGCGGCGGCCGTTTGTGTAATCGGCGGCACGACCCTGCTGGCGCGAGCCGGCGAGACGCTGGATGTGGAAGCGGCGGTAGCCGGTGTAGCAGTCCCGCTTAACAATTACTATGCCAGCAGTTTAAATCCGGAGGAAGAGTTGCGTGAATTCCTGGATTCGGATGCCATTACCTCCCTGGCGCCGGTGGATGAGACGCCGGCGGAGACACAGCCTGAGACTTCCGCGGCGGAAACGCTGCCGGTCGAGACGACGGCCCCGGAGACAACGGCTCCCGCGGAGACGACCGCTCCGGCAGAAACGACGGCTCCGGTAGAAACGACCGCTCCGGTCGAGACGACGGCTCCCGCAGAGACGACGGCAGCGCCGACCGAACCGGCGCCGCAGGCCGAGCCCGTTTCCCGCTATGCGAATGTAGCGGTTTCCCGTGTCCGTGACAACAGCTATGTGCGCGTTCGTCAGGAGCCGAACACGGAATCGGAGGTTCTCGGAAAATTGTATAACGATTGTGCCGCTACGATCCTGAATACGGTAGACGGCGAGGGCGGCGCTTGGTATGAGATTAAGTCCGGCAGCGTGCAGGGCTATATCAAGGCAGAGTATTTCCTGACCGGCGACGAGGCAGAGGCCCGCGCGATCGAGATCGGCAAGCTGGAAGGCCGGGTCAATACAAACGGACTGCGCCTGCGCAGTGAGCCGAACCTAGACAGCGAGATCCTGACGCTTTTGTACTCCGGAGAGAAGTATGTTGTCATTGAAGAAGGCGACGAGTTTGTAAAAGTCATGGTAGACGACGACCTCGAGGGCTATGTGTTCCGCGAGATGATCGATGTAAACATTAAATTTGATACGGCGATCTCTTTAGAGGAGGAGCGCCAGAAGGAAGAGGAAGAGGCCCGCAAGAAGAAAGAGGCGGAGGAAGCCAAGCGCAAGCTCGAGGAAGCCAAGAAGAAGGAAGCGGAGCGCAAGAAAGCCGAAGAGGCGGCCGCACAGGCTCCGGAAGGCGGTAATGAGGGCGGAGAAGAGGCTCCGGCTCCTGCGCCGACCCCCGCTCCCAGCGATGTGAGCAATGCCAGCCGCGACGCGTTGGTAGCCTATGCCCAGCAATGGGTTGGCGTGACGCCGTATGTCAGCGGCGGGACGAGCCTGACGAATGGAGCCGACTGTTCCGGCTTCACACAGGCCGTATACCGGGAAGCGCTGGGTGTGTCGATTCCCAGAGACTCCCGTTCTCAGGCCAGCGGCGGCACCACGATCAGTGAGAGCGAGCTGCAGCCCGGCGACCTGGTATTCTATAACGGCGGCGGTCGGACGATCAACCACGTAGCAATGTATATCGGCGGCGGTCAGGTTGTACATGCCAGCAATGGCCGGACCGGCACGATTATCTCCAATATGAAGTATCGTGAGCCCTGCCAGTATGCGAGATATATTGACTGATCGTCAGAATTGTGATATAATATTAAGATGATTTACAGAGCCACGGCGGATGTATGAAACATGTCTGCTGTGGCTTTTTTTCTTCGGAAAACCGCCCTATGGAGACGAACAAGTATTTGCTTTCTGCCTTTGAATATGCTATGATAATTTTGCGCCGCCGGAGCGCGGAAAAGAAAAAAGAATCGAGGGGACAACTCTATGAAAAAAGTAATTTTGACCGGCGATCGTCCGACCGGGCGGCTGCATATTGGCCATTATGTCGGTTCGCTGAGACGGCGGGTCGAGCTGCAAAATACCGGAGATTTCGACCGCATTTACATTATGATTGCCGACGCGCAGGCGCTGACGGACAATTTTGAGCACCCGGAGAAGGTGCGCAGCAATATCCTAGAGGTGGCGCTTGACTACCTGGCCTGTGGCCTGGATCCGCAGAAGGTGTGCATTTTTGTGCAGTCGGCCGTCCCCGAGCTGACGGAGATCACCTTCTATTATATGAATCTGGTTACGCTGTCACGCCTGGAGCGCAATCCGACCGTCAAAGCCGAGATTCAGATGCGCGGTTTTGAGACCAGCATCCCGGTCGGCTTTGTCAATTATCCGATCAGCCAGGCCGCCGATATTACGGCCTTCAAGGCGACCACGGTGCCGGTGGGGGAGGACCAGATGCCGATGATCGAGCAGACACGGGAAATCGTGCGCAAATTTAATGCGATTTACGGAGAAACGCTGGTAGAGCCGGAAGGCGTGCTGCCGCAAAACGCCGCCTGCCTGCGCCTGCCCGGCACGGACGGCAAGGCCAAGATGAGCAAATCCCTGGGCAATGGCATCTACCTGGCCGACGAGGCTGACGAGGTGCGCAAAAAGGTCATGAGCATGTATACCGACCCGGATCACATCCGGGTATCCGACCCCGGCAAGCTGGAGGGCAATACGGTCTTTACGTATCTGGACGCCTTCTGCCGCGACGAGCACTTTGCCCGCTATCTGCCGGAATATGAGAATCTGGACGCCCTGAAAAAGCACTATCAGGCCGGCGGCCTGGGAGATGTCAAGGTCAAGAAATTCTTGAACCAGGTGCTTTTTGAGGAGCTTGAGCCGATCCGCACCCGCCGCCGGGAATACGCCGGGCGCATCGAATGGGTCTATGAAATGCTCAAAAAGGGCAGCGAGGAAGCGCGCCGGGAAGCGGCCGATACGCTGAAACGCATGAGGGCGGCGATGAAAATCAACTACTTCGAGGACGCGGATTTCCTGAAAGATTGGAATGCGCGCAGCTAAGCGGCGGTCAGGCCGATCTGGGATTAACAGAGAGAGCCGGCGCAGGAGGGAGAATATGATCGTGGTAGAAAAAGAAACCATTCCGGAGGTCAGTATTATCGTACCGGTATATAATGCCGAAAAGGCCCTGCGGCGCTGTGTGGACAGCATTCTCAACCAGGAATACACGGATTTTGAGGTGCTGCTGATTGACGATGGCAGCCGGGATGCTTCTGGTGCGATCTGTGACGAGTATGCGGCGGCCGATCCGCGTGTCCGCGTGGTGCACAAGGTCAATACCGGCGTGTCGGATACCCGCAATACGGCCCTGGAGCTGGCGCGCGGGAAGTGGCTTCAGTTTCTGGACAGCGACGACTGGATCACGTCGGACGCGACCAAGCTTCTGGTAAGGACGGCGGAGCAGAACGACTGCGATCTGGTGATTTCCGATTTTTACCGCGTCGTGGGCGAGCTTGTTTCGCGCAAAGGGGATATTGAAGAGGACGGCGTGCTTTCGCGCGAGGAATTTGCCCGTCATATGATGGAAAACCCGGCGGATTTTTATTACGGCGTGCTGTGGAATAAACTGTACCGCCGCGAGCTGGTCGAACGCTATCATATACGGATGGACGCAGATGTGCGCTGGTGCGAGGACTTCCTTTTCAATCTGGAATACATCCTGCACGGCGAGCGCTTCTGCGCTCTGCAGGTGCCGTTGTATTACTATGTAAAGACGGAGGGCTCCCTGGTCTCACAGAATGTGAGCCTGTCAAAGACCGTCAAAATGAAGCGGATGGTATTTGAATACTACGACGAATTTTACAAAAACGTATATACGGAAGAGGATTACGAGAAAAAGAAGCTGCAGATTTACCGGTATCTGATTGATTCGGCGGGGGACGGCGTTGTGCTGCCGCTTTTACCGAGCGCGAAGAAGCTGGGCAACGAGAGGATCCCGGTCGATGCGGAGGCGGTTTTAAACGACGGTTTTTTGATGGAGGAATACCGGGAGCGCAAGCTGTTAGACCGCTATCTGGAGATTGTGTCCCTGGCGGAGAATTTGTCGATGAATGAGGTGCGGCTGCTTCTGTACCTGAACCAGCCGCATCATGCGGCAAACCGCCGCGAGCTGGCGGACTTTGCGGGGATGCCTTACCGGATCCTGGTAGGGACCTTGCAGCTGCTCTCGGTGAAGGGGCTGGTAAAGCTGTCCGAGCATCGTGAGGAGGACGGCGGGCGGAAGCTGTCCGTACAGTTTACGGCGCAGGCGCAGCCGGCGCTGCAGGGGATTGCTACGGCGATTCAGGATTTTGACGCGGCCCGCTTTGAGGGCTTCACAGAAGAGGAACGGATTTGGTATGCAAGGCTGCGTGAAAAGGAAAAAGAGAATATCGTGCGGATTTTGCGGTAAAAAACAATCGGACAGGAATGTCGGCAATATTGCCGAAAACGCGATAATGTAAGGAGGTTTGCAGCCGTGCAGAGAAGAGATAAAATCAATTATTACCTGGATTTGGCCGATGTGGTATCCCGCCGCAGCACCTGCCTGCGCCGCCGCTACGGCGCGGTGATTGTCAAAAACGACGAGGTGATTTCCACGGGCTATGTCGGAGCCCCGCGCGGGCGCAAGAACTGCTCCGACCTGGGCTTTTGCCTGCGTCAGAAGATGAATATTCCGCGCGGCGAGCGTTACGAGCTGTGCCGCAGCGTGCATGCGGAGGCCAACGCGATTATCAGCGCCGAGCGCGAGCGCATGATCGGCAGCGCCCTGTATCTGGTGGGGCGGGAGGTCGCGACGGACGAATATATCAAGCAGTCCTGCAGCTGCTCGATGTGCAAACGGCAGATTATCAACGCCGGCATTGAGACCGTGTATATCCGGGACGACGAGGATCATTACCGCACGATTGCCGTGCAGGATTGGATTGATAACGACGAATCCCTGGAGGGGACGTTCGGATATTAAACCCATATGCGCCTGGCGACGCGCCACCAAGGGCCGGAAAGAAGGAGAGAAAGACAGATGAACAGAGCCGCGGGAATTTTATTGCCGATCAGCAGCCTGCCGTCGCGCTACGGTATCGGCTGCTTCTCACAGAGTGCGTATGATTTTGTGGACTGGCTGGCGCAGGCCGGCCAGAGCTACTGGCAGATCCTTCCTCTGGGGCCGACCAGCTTCGGGGATTCTCCTTACCAATCGTTTTCCACCTTTGCGGGAAATCCCTATTTTATCAGTCTGGAAGCGCTGATCGAGGAAGGAGTGCTAAAGCGGTCGGAATGTGAGGCAGCCGATTTCGGCGCTTCGGCGGCGGTCGATTACGAAAAGCTGTACCAAAACCGCTATCCGCTGCTGAGAAAGGCCTATGAGCGCAGCCGGATCAGCGAAAACCAGGCCTATCAGCGCTTTGTAGAGGAGAATAGCTGGTGGCTTGCCGATTACGCGCTGTTTATGGCGGTGAAGGGACGTTTTGGCGGCCTGCCCTGGAATGAATGGGCCGAGGATATCCGGCTGCGCTGGGGGAATGCCCTGGATTATTACCGGCGTGAGCTGTACTTTGACATTGAGTTCCAGCAGTATCTGCAGTTTCAGTTTTTCAGCCAGTGGAAACGCCTGAAAGCGTACGCGAACGGGAAGGGGATCCGGATCATTGGTGACATCCCGATCTATGTCTCCTACGACAGCGTGGACGTATGGGCGCACCCGGAACTCTTCCAGCTGAAAGAGGGCGGCGTACCGATCGCGGTGGCCGGATGCCCGCCGGACGGCTTTTCGGCCGACGGCCAGCTGTGGGGGAATCCTTTGTACCGCTGGGAGACGCACCGCCGGAGCGGCTATGCCTGGTGGGTTTCGCGCATGAGATATTGCTTTGATCTGTATGATGTGGTGCGGATCGATCATTTCCGCGGCTTTGACGCCTATTATTCGATTCCGTACGGAGCGGAAAATGCGATCCGCGGCCACTGGGAGAAGGGGCCGGGGCTTGAACTCTTTCAGCGCATCAAGCAGTGCCTGGGACAGCGCGAGGTAATCGCCGAGGATTTGGGCTATGTGACCGATTCGGTGCGCGCACTGGTGCATGACAGCGGCTTTCCCGGTATGAAGGTGGTGGAATTTGCCTTTGACTCCCGAGACTCGGGCTCGGCCGGCGATTACCTGCCGCATAATTATCCGGAAAATAGCGTTGTGTATACGGGCACACATGACAACGAGACGCTGGCGGGCTGGCTTGGCAGCATTACAAAGGAAGATTTGCAGGCGGCGCGTGACTATCTGTGCGACTATTATACGCCGAAGCACCGGCTGTATCGGTCCTTTTTGGCATTGGCGCTTCGGAGTAAAGCACGGATTTGCATCATTCCTCTGCAGGACTATCTGGGCTATGACAACCATAGCCGTATTAACCGCCCTTCCACCGTGGGCGGCAACTGGAGCTGGCGTGTGACGCAGGAGGCCTTTAGCGAGGAGCTGCAAAAAGAAATCTTGGCGATGGCCCGCCGGTATGGGCGGGAGCGGCGCTGAAGCAGATTTTCGGATACATCCGTGTATCCGCAAAGGACCAGAATACCGACCGCCAGCTGGACGCGCTGGCGTCGCTGGGAATTCCGAAACGGAACCTATATATCGATAAGCAGAGCGGGAAGGATTTTGACCGCCCGGCCTGGAGACGGCTAATGAAGCGCTTAAAGCCCGGCGATCTGCTCTGCGTCAAGTCCATCGACCGCCTGGGACGGGATTACCAGGAGATCATAGAGCAGTGGCGCGTTATCACGAAGGACAGACAGGCGGAAGGGATCGCTTCCGCCAAAGCCCGGGGCGTCCGCTTCGGCCGGAAGAAGAAGGAGCTGCCGGAGGATTTTGAAATCTGGTTTGTCCGCTGGCGCAGCGGGGAGATTACAGGGAAACAGATGGCGGACCACTGCGGCATGGAGATTTCCGTCCTCTACCGCAAGCTGCGGGAGGCGGGAATCTCGCTGAACTGAGCCTCGTGCAGCCGGGCAGATGGTTCACAGTGTCTCAGGAAAGCCGCAGGTACACCGAGGATGAGAATACGGTATCTGTCGCCTCAAAGCGGCACCCGCCGTCGTATTTCTTTGCAATGGAGCGGACGGAGATAAGCCCGATGCCGCCGCCCGGTTTCTCAGAGAGGAAGTTTCCCTCCGGCGTCCTGCGGATGCTGGCATATCGGTTATCCATGACGATCGTGAGGATCCCGTCGGCAAGTCTGCCGCGCATACGGATGAAGGGCGCGTCCGCCCCGGCGCAGGCCGCCACCGCATTCTCCAGCAGGTTCCCGATTATAACGCAGAGCGCATGGGCGGGGACGCTGCCGGTATCCTCCGGGATCTCCAGCCGGATAGAGCAGTCCGCGATGCCGGACCGGGCCGCTATGTCCAGATAGTGGAGCGCCACTGCGTTGACGGTTTCGTTCTGACAGACGGAGGGGAGGCTTTCCCCTGCGGACGGCGCGGCCAGGGCGTCCAGATAGGCGGCCGCCGCGTGCGTCTCCCCTTTTTCCAGCAGCCCGCGCAGGGCGGCTATGTGGTGCCGGAAGTCATGACGCTGCTGCTTTTCCAGCAGGGCGGCTTCCGTGATCCGGCGGTAATGCTCCTCCTGCATCCTGGCCTGCCTTTCCAAAAGGGACAGCTCCTTTT
>CANSWW010000035.1 GCA_947650845.1 uncultured Lachnospiraceae bacterium | reverse complement strand
GAGAAAAGCCGCTTGCTTTATCAAACAGGAATTTGACTGCTTCTGTGAAGAATGCCTGGGGGATTTTTCAGAAAAGGAAAAGGAGCAGTTTTTCTATCTGATTTCAAAATTTCTTGAAAAAGAGAGGAGCCTTGAAAATACGGATTGACAGGGGGCCTGTTTTTCCTTATAATATTTGTAAGGTTTTTGAACAAATTCTTCGTAACCGGGAAGGCAAACGCATTCTCATGGATACGGAGTAATTTTATCCCCTTAATTTGTTCGATTTCCTAACAATTATACAGCGGAAGGAGAAGCGGAATGAAACAGGAAAACGGAAAGTTGACCCGTCGCCAGTTTTTAAAAGGAAGCATCGCCGGGATTGCGGGAGCCGCGGCGTTCGGCGCTTTGGGATTGACGGCATGCGCGGAAAATACGGCCGGAGAAAGCGCAACGGCCGGAGAAACCACGGCGGCCAGGACAGAGGAAGCGCCGGAGACAACCATGGCGGCCGCTGCGGAGGGAGCGCCGGAGACAACGGCGGCAGCCGGCACGGAGGGCACGCCGGAAGCGGCCGCGCAGACGGGCGCTGCGGAGGCATCCGCGCAGGAGTGGTATGGAGAGGAGCCTGTAATTGACGAAAGTGAGATTACAGAGGTTATGGACGCGGAGGTCGTGGTGGTCGGAGCGGGGATTGCCGGTGTTTCCGCCGCCCGCTCCGCCGCAGAGCAGGGCGCGAAGGTGATTTTGATCGAAAAGGCGGAGGGCACGCAGGGGCGCGGCGAGGATTACGCGGTGATCAACGGCAGCTTGCAGGCCCGTTATGGCAGAGACAATATGGATCCCGACGAGATTGTGGACCGCCTGATGCAGGATTTTGAATATCGTTCCAAACGCCCGATCTTAAAGAGATGGGCCGACGAATCGGCGGCGGCTTTTGACTGGTTTATTTCCGCAAAGGAGGATCTGTACATCTGCGATACGACCCGCCAGGACGTTCCGGACGAGCATAAGGACCTGTATCTGATTCCTCACCGCCATCCGCTGCCGGAAACCTATGATTACAAGAGAGAGTATTATCCGATCTTCCCGGTTACGATGCAGTTCCTTCCGGCCCAGGCTCCGATGCTGCCGTATCATTTGCAGAAAGGGATCGACACCGGAAATCTGGACACGTATTTCGGCGTCTTTGCCAAAAAGCTTCTGCGCGAGCCGAACGGGCGCGTTACCGGCGTGGTCGCACAGGCACAGGACGGCCGTTACATGCAGCTGAACGCTTCCAAAGGCGTCGTTCTGGCGACCGGCGATTACGAAAACGATCCGGTGATGCTGAAGCACTTCTGCCCGGATGTGGTCGCGAATGGAATTGGGATTCTCTGGTTTAATATGGATGTAAACGGGAATCCGACGAACACGGGAGACGGCTTAAAGATGGGGCATTTTATCGGCGCCCGCGTCCAGCAGAACCATGCTCCGATGATTCACCATATGGGCGGCGTCATGGGGATCGCGCCATTTTTGCTCCTTGATAAGGATGGAAGACGCTTTTGCAATGAGGACTGTCCCGGGCAGCAGCTGGAAAACCAGATTGAAATGCTGAGGGATTTCACCTGCTATCAGATTTTTGACAGCAGATGGCCGCAGGAGCTGGAATTCATGCCCGCCTCTCATGGCGTAGCCTGCTACTACAGCAACGAAGAGCCGGTCAATAATAGCGGGAACCGCAATTATGTATCCGACGCGAAGCTGGCTGCCGCCGTTGAAAACGGCACGGTTTTGACGGCCGATACCTTAGAGGAGCTGATGGATCAGCTGGACATTGACAAGGCCGCCGCCCTCGCTTCGATTGAACGCTATAATAAGCTGGCAAAGGACGGTTACGATGCCGATTTTAACAAGGCGGACTGGCGTATGTTCGCGCTGGAGAACGGCCCGTTCTATGCCTGTGTGTTTGGCAGCGCCCGCATGCTGGTATGCGTGGGCGGCCTGGAGAGCGATGAAAACTGCCATGTTTACGATGAGGACCGTCATATTATCCCGGGGCTGTATGTGTGCGGCAATATGCAGGGAAACCGCTTTGCGGTCGAGTATCCGACTACGGTTCCCGGTATCAGTCATTCGATGGCCCTTACCTATGGAAAGATCGCGGGCGAGAACGCGGTGAGAGGAATTTAGTAGTAGAAAAAACTTGTTTCAATAGAATAAAAAGCTGGAAATCCCAAAAAAGCGGATTCCCAGCTTTTTTTGAACTAAATTTATAATCCGGTAGACATACGGCAAAATGTATTGTATAATATTACTAAAACTAATAGTTATACTATCAAAATGGGCCCTTAAAAATGAGCGAATCCATTACACGCAGCCGTCAAATACGCAGCCGCTCCAATCGAATCCTGGACGCCGCCTTAGAGCTGTTTAGCCAAAACGGGATTGACAGTATTTCGGTCGAGGACGTAGCAAGGCAGGCGGGAGTAGGGCCGGCGACGATTTACCGCTATTTCGAGACAAAGGCGGAGCTGGCGATCAGCAGCGCCGTATTCTACTGGGAAAAGACGGCGGGGAGATACATCAAACGTCTGGAAACCGCAGCGTATCAGGCCGCGACAGGAAAAACGCAGCTCACGCAACTGATGGAGCTGTTTGTAGAAATTTTTGAAAAAGAATTCCATTTTCTGAAATTCCTCTATGAGTTCGACATATTTGTCATGAAGTACCAGATTTCGAAAGAGCGTCTGGCGGAGTATGAGGCAGGAATTCTCAATCTAAAGCCCTACGTGGCAAAGGCTTTGGAGAAAGGGCTGGCGGACGGAACCCTTTCCTTTTCCTATAGTACGGAGGAGATTTACTTTTCTCTGATGCATACGCTGCTGAGCCTGATGCAGAAGCTGGCCGCGAATGGCCGGATGCTTGCGTCGGATGAGAGGGTGGCGCTTTCCCTGCAGGTGCGGATTGCCGGGGAGCTGCTTTTGCGGGGGCTGGTTTCCGGATCATAGGGAGTCTCCGGCCCATCGGGCATCCCTTTATGTGCAGAAAAGACAGACAAGGAGGAGTTAAGACGAAATGAAAAAACTTACGACAGGAAAGATGTGGCTCTTTGCGGTGGGCCAGTTTGGCTGGGCGCTGCTGTCCGGTATTATTTCCAACTGGCTGGTCTATTTTTATCAGCCGGACGCCGCTTCCATCGCGCAGGGACAGACTGTCTTTATTCCGCAGGGGCTGGTGGTTCTGGGGATTTTTACGGTGATCGGGGCCATCACGGCGTTCGGGCGGGTTTTCGACGCGGTGACCGACCCTTTGATTGCCTCCTGGTCGGATCGCTGCCGGTCAAAGGCCGGACGGCGCATTCCCTTTTTAAAATGGGCGGCCCTGCCGCTGGCGCTCTCGACGGTCTTGGTCTTTTGGTCGCCGGTAGCCGAAACCAGCTGGCTGAACGCCGGATTTTTGTTTGTAATGGTGATGGCATATTATCTGTCAATCACGGCGTATTGCACTCCCTATAACGCGTTGATTCCCGAGCTGGGGCATACGCAGGAGGAACGGCTGAATATCTCGACCGTGATTTCCTTTACCTTCATCGCCGGGACGGCTGTCGCCTACCTGGCGCCGATGATTTGGGGCGCTTTTGTACCGGCGCTTGGCCGCGTGGGAGCGGTCCGGGCCACCTTCGGCGGTATGGCGGCGGCGGCCTTTGTCTGCATGCTGGTTCCCGTGTTCGCGATCCGGGAAAAGGAATATGCCGATACCGTTCCTACCCAGGAGACGGCCTTTCGCTCCCTGGCGGCGACCTTTCGCAACAAAGAATTCCGCGTGTTTGTCGGCTCCGATATTCTGTACTGGGTAGCGCTTACGATGTTCCAGACCGGTCTGCCGTTTTTTGTGACGAGTCTCTTGCGGCTGCCGGAGACGATGACGACCTTGTATTTTGTGGGAATGACGGCGCTTTCTCTGGTGTTTTATGTCCCGGTCAATAAACTGGCGGCGCGGATCGGCAAAAAGAGGCTGATTTTACTTGCCTTTGGGCTGTTTTGCGGCGTGTACCTCTACACGGGCTTTTTGGGAAGAATGGCGGCGCTCTCGCCGGTGGCGCAGGGAGCGGTGTTGACGGCGGCGGCGGCTCCGGCGATGGCTATTTTCGGGATTTTGCCGCAGGCCGTCGTGGCGGATATCGCCAAGAGCGACGCTAAAATTTCGCACAACAACCGAGAGGGCATGTTTTATGCGGCGCGTACCTTTGCCTTTAAGCTGGGCCAGAGCGTGTCGATGCTGCTGTTTACGGCCGTTTCGACGATCGGCGAAGGGGACGGCAGCGGTTATCGGGCGGCCGCGTTTGCGGCGGCGGCTTTTTGTCTGCTGGGCGGAGTTGTTTTTGCGTTCTATAAGGAACGGGAAATCAGCGCGATTATTGGAGAGGAGTCGAAATGAGCCGCTTTGTTTTGGGGGAAGAGCGTTACCGGGAGGAAATGGAGGGCGTCGTGCTTGCGTATCTGCAAAAACGCAAACGGGAACGGTGGCTGGAGCGGGAGCCGGGGCGGCGAATCTATGGCGTGTGCTATCGGGCGGACCGGCCGCGGGGGACGGTTTTTATTTCCCATGGCTTTACGGAGACGACCGAAAAATACCGGGAGTGCTGTTGGTATTTTCTGCGGCGGGGTTATCATGTATATATGATCGACCATTGCGGCCATGGAAGGAGCTATCGGCTGGTAAAGGATCCTTCTCTGGTACATATGGATTGCTATGAACGCGGCGTAAAAGACCTGCTTTTTGCGGCCGAGCGGGCCGGTGCGGAGAATGAAACGCTGCCGCTGTTTCTCTATGCTCATTCAATGGGCGGCGGGATTGGCGCGGCGGCCGCGGCGTACAGGCCGGAGCTGTTTGAAAAGGTGGTTTTGAGCTCGCCGATGATCCGTCCGCGGACGGGGCCGGTTCCCTGGCCGCTTGCGCAGGGGATCGCGAGGGCGGTCTGCGCGTTTGGCGGCGCTAAGGCATATGTGGCGGGGCAGCGGCCCTATAGCGGTTCGGAGAGCTTTGAGGAAAGCGCCGCGGATTCCCGGGCTCGCTTTGAATATTATAAGGCGATACGCGAAAACAATCCGCACTGCCAGATGAGCGCGGCTTCCTATGGCTGGCTGAAAAGCGCGGGGGATTTGAACCGCTATTTACAGGCGCGGGCCTGGAAGGAGATCAAAGCGCCGGTGCTTTTGCTCCAGGCGGGGGCGGATGCCTTTGTATCCAACCGGGAGCAGGACCGCTTTATCCGTAAATTGAAACGGCGGGGAAGAGCCGAACGGCTCCGGATCGACGGGGCGAAGCATGAGCTTTATAATATGGAAGAAAAGGCGTGCGCGAGATACTGGAAAGCGATCTTTTCTTTTTTGCAGGAAAGCGGATGTTAGAAAGCGAACGCCGATTCGAAAATGCCGCGAGGGAAATACCGGTAAGCGAACGCCGATCTGAAAATGCCGCGAGGGAAATACCGGTAAGCGAACGCCGACCCGAAAATGCCGCGAGGGAGATATCGGTAAGCAAACGCCGAAAAACGCCGTACGGTCCGGGAAGGAACGGGGCGGCGTTTTTTTCAGCGTTTGTAAAGTCGGTACTGGAATTTTTCCAGCCAGGCCGCGGCCTGGTCGGCGGATTCCTGGTCGTAGAAGGCCACCTTCAGCACGCCTTCCTCAAACTCGCGGTTGTGGAGGATGCCGATATTCTTGATGTTGATTTGATGTGTGGCCAGAATCGTGGCGATGGTGGCGATCGCTCCCGACTCGTCCACGATATCGCAGTAAACCGCGTAATCTTTTTTAAGCGGCCCCATGGAAGCCTCCGGGATCGAATCGCGGAATTCGCGGGCCTCGTCAAAAAGGCGGTACAATTCCGCTTCGTCCTGGGCGGAGACTGAGGCCAGGGCGCGGTCCAGGGCGCGGATGTAGTCCGTTAGCACGCTTCGGATATGGCGTCCGTTCGTCAAGCAGATTTGCTGCCACATGACCGGAGAAGAAGAAGCGATGCGGGTAATATCCTTAAAGCCCCCGGCCGCTACGGTTTTCATCGTATGCTGTTCATCGTCGCAGTCCCTTACCAGATTGACCAGGGAAGAAGCGATGATGTGGGGCAGATGGCTGATGGCGGCGACGACATAATCGTGCCGCTCGTAATCGAGTACCAGCACAATCGCGCCCAGGGAGCCGATCAGCCGCCCGAAGCGCTCGACCTGCGCGGGCGAAACCCCGGCCGCGGGGGTCAACACGTAGTAGGCGTTTTCCACCAGATGGTCGGTGGAATATGCATACCCGCTTTTTTCCGAACCGGCCATCGGATGGCCGCCGATGAAGCAGTCCGTAAGCCCCAGCGCCTCGGCGGCGTGGTGAATCTCCGCTTTGGTGCTGCCGACGTCCGTCAAGATGCAGCCCGGCTTCATCCGGGGCTTGATTTCCGACATATAGCGGGCGGCGTCGGCCACCGGAGTGCACAGGAAGATATAATCGCAGACGGACAGGCGCTCGTCGGCCGCCGAGTCCAGGATCACATCGACAACGCCGTCGGCCCGGGCGGTTTCCAGGACCTCCCGACGCCGGGCGTAGGCGTAGATTCGCATGGAAAGCCCCTGGCGGCGAAAGCCCTTGGCGATCGAGCCGCCGATCAGGCCGAAGCCGATGAAAGCCACATGGAGTGTTTCCGGGGCGGAATCCGCCGGTTTTTTCCGGCTGTCTGCCGCAGCGTTATGGATGGTAAAATCGTTCATAGCATCGTTTCCTCATTATAATATGAAAGCCCCGGACAGCGGGTCGTATGGATGGGGCTGTCGGCGCGCCGCCAAATGGGGATCGGTTTTCCTGCCTGTGGCGCGCCGCCAAGTAGACATCGGTTTTTCTGCCTGTGGCGCGCCGTCAAATAGGCATCGGTTTTCCTGCTCATGGCGCGCCGTGTAAGCGGCGCATATGTTTTTTAAAACTCCCTCTCCGCCAGCCGCGCATACGGCCTCAGTTCGTCGCACAAAGCGGTAAACTGTTCAAACGTCAAAGACTGCGGCCCGTCGGACAAAGCGCAGGACGGGCACGGATGCACCTCGACCATCAGGCCGTCCGCCCCGGCCGCCACCGAGGCCCTGGCCATCGGCCCGATATAATCCCGCACGCCGGTCGCGTGGCTCGGGTCGACGATCACCGGCAGATGGCTCTTGGCCCGGATCACCGGCACCGCGCTCAGATCGAGCGTATTGCGCGTCGCCTTCTCAAAGGTACGGATCCCGCGCTCGCAGAGCACGACGTCGGGATTGCCCTCGGAAATAATATACTCCGCCGCGTTGAGCCATTCGTCGATCGTCGCCGAAAGGCCCCGTTTCAACAGCACCGGGATCCGCGACCGCCCGATTTCCTTCAAGAGCTCGAAATTCTGCATATTGCGCGCCCCGACCTGCAGCATATCCACATACCGCACGGCCGTCTCCAGCGCCCGCAGGCTCGTCACCTCGCAGACGACCTTGAGCCCGGCCTCGTCCCCGGCCCGGCGGATGTAGCGCAGCCCCTCCTCCTCCAGTCCCTGGAACGCGTACGGCGAGGTGCGCGGCTTGTAGGCCCCGCCCCGCAGAAAGGAAGCCCCGGCCGCCTTGACGGCCCGCGCCGTCTTTTGCATCATCTCCTCGTTTTCAATCGCGCAGGGCCCGGCCATGACGGCCAGATGCCCCGGCCCGATCGGCGTATCCCCGACCCAGATCGTCGAATCCTGCGGATGGAACTTCTTATTGGCCAGCTTGTACGTCTCCGTCACCGAAAGAATCTTGTCCACTCCCGGGATCAGCTCCAGATTATCGTGCATCAGCCGCGTCTTGTCGCCGACCGCGCCGATGATCGTCACCTGGTCGCCCTGCGACAGATGGGCCTGCAGCCCCTTCGAGGTAATCGCCTTGACAACCGCGTCCACATTTTCCTGGGAAGCGCCATGCTTCATAATAATAATCATAATCCGTCTGTCCTTTTCCGTCCGCGTCCCCGCCAAGCAGGGCGCGCAGATCAAAATCTTTTTCTATTCCTATGCCGTTTCGCCGCGTCCCCGCCGCGCAGGCACACGATGCAACCCCGTTTGCGAAAGCGGCCTCCAAACCTCCCGGCCGCCCCTGTTGCAGCAACCAGCATACCGCGGAATCGGTCCAAAGTCAATAGTTTAGCGCTTTAAAGTGAGAATTCGACGTTTTTTATAATTCGCTTGCTATTGTTGTGATTTTTTAGTACAATATAACCATGTGGGGATTTCGGGCAGAAAAAGAGATTCTCATACATTACATCTCAAGGGAGGATAGGTTTTATGCAACAGGTTTATGAGACAGATAAAATCCGTAACGTCGTTGTGCTCGGCCATGGCGGAGCCGGTAAGACGACATTGGTAGAAGCGCTCGCCTTCCAGGCCGGCGTCACCAGCCGTATGGGAAAGGTAGCCGATGGCAACACCATCAGCGATTTCGATAAGGAAGAAGCCAAGAGACAGTTCTCCATCAGCACGACGGTGATCCCGATTGATTTTGAGGGAACGAAGATCAACTTCATCGACACTCCCGGCTACTTAGACTTCGTAGGCGAAGTAGAAGAAGCCCTGAGCGTCGCCGACTCCGCGGTCATCGTCGTAAACGGCAAGGCCGGCGTCGAAGCGGGCACCGAGCGCGCGATGGAATACTGCGAAAAATACGAGCTGCCGACCGTGATCTTCGTCACCGGCATGGACGACGACAACGCTTCCTTCCGCAAGATCAGCCTGCAGCTCAATGAAAAATACGGCCGCAAGATCGCGCCCTTCCATATTCCGATCCGCGAGAACGAGAAGTTCGTCGGCTTCGTAAACGTCGTCAAGATGAAGGGCCGCCGCTTCACGACCGGCAGCGAATACACCGAGTGCGAGATCCCCGAATACTTAGATAAGCAGCTCTCGACCGCCCGCGAGTCCCTCGTGGAGGCCGTCGCCGAAACCAGCGAGGAGCTGATGGACAAATACTTCAGCGGCGAAGAATTCACCTACGACGAGGTATCCACGTCCCTGCGCGTCCACGTGCAGGACCGCGCGATCATCCCCGTGCTGATGGGCTCCGGCATCAACAATCAGGGCACCAAGATGCTCATGCAGGTCATCCTCAAATATTTCGCCTCCCCGGCCAAGCGCAAGGTATACGGCCGCGAATCCGGCAACAGCGAGATCGCGTTCCTCGAATGCGACGAGAGCAAGCACATGAGCGCCAAGGTATGGAAAACCATGGTCGATCCCTTCATCGGCAAATATTCCTTTATTAAGGTAGTGACCGGCGTATTAAAGGCCGACTCGATGATCTACAACGTCAACCGGGAAAGCGAAGAAAAGCTCGCCAAGCTCTACATCCTGCGCGGCAAGGAAGCGATCGAGGTCAAGGAGCTCCACGCAGGCGACTTAGGCGCCGTGACCAAGATCAACAACATCGCGACCGGCGACACCATCGCCCAGAAGGGCGCGACGATGATTTTCGACGCCCCGGCGATTTCCAAGCCCTACACCTATATGCGCTACAAGGCCAATAATAAGGGCGACGAGGATAAGATCGCCGTGGCGATGGGCAAGCTGATGGACGAGGATTTGACGCTCAAGGTCGTGCAGGACAGCGAGAACCGCCAGTCGCTTTTGTACGGCATCGGCGACCAGCAGCTGGACATTGTGGTAAGCAAGCTGTCCGCCCGCTATAAAGTAGAGGTCACGCTGGCTAAGCCCAAGATCGCCTTCCGCGAAACAATCCGCAAGAAAACCACCGTCACCGGCACGCATAAAAAGCAGTCCGGCGGCCATGGCCAGTACGGCGTAGTCATCATGGAATTCGAGCCCTCCGGCGACCTGGAGAAATCCTACGAATTCGCCGAGAGAGTCGTCGGCGGCTCGGTGCCGAAGAACTACTTCCCCGCCGTCGAAAAGGGCCTGGCCGAGTCCGTTCTCAAGGGCCCGCTGGCCGGATACCCGGTCGTAGGCGTGAAGGGAACGCTTACGGACGGCAAATACCATCCGGTCGATTCCTCGGAAATGGCCTTTAAGACCGCGACGATCAACGCCTTCAAGGCGGGCGTGATGGAAGCCTCCCCCGTGCTCTTAGAGCCGATCGTCACGATGAAGGTGACGGTGCCCAATGCCTTCGCCGGCGACGTGATGGGCGATATGAACAAGCGCCGCGGCCGCGTGATGGGCATGGACCACATCGCCGCCGGCAAGCAGACGATCACCGCCGAGGTGCCGATGTCGGAGATTTACGGCTATGGCACGGACCTGCGCTCCATGACCGGCGGCGCGGGCGATTACGAGTATGAATTTACCCGCTATGAGCAGGCTCCCTCGGATGTGCAGGCGAAGATCGTAGCGGCCAGCAAGGCGGACGAGGAGTAGGGCGGAGCTGCTTTTCGGAAACGGGAGCGGCAGTTTGGAGAGCCGCTTTCCGGAAAACGGGAGCGGCAGTCCGGAGAGCTACTTTTTCGGGAAATGGAGCGGCAGTTCGGAGAGCTACTTTTTTGGAAAACGGAGCGGCAGTTCGGAGAGCTACTTTTTTGGAAAATGGGAGCGATAGTCCGGGGGTCCTGAAACGGAACCCGGCATGGCAGTCCGGTGTTCTTTCCGGAAAACAGAATCCAACGCGGCAATGCGGCTCTCTGCCTTGGGATGAATAGAATAAAATATGTAAGCATCGCTTGCATGGCATATGCGCAAAACAAAAAGGGGCTTTCCCGCCAGGTGCGGGGAAGTCCTTTTTCGGGATTTTGCACGGGAGGAGAAGCAGGTTTTTCCGTCTGCGCGGGGGAGTTTTTTGCAGTAGTCCTTGACATAAGAGGTCGGAATGCGGGTTTTTCCGTCTGAGCGAGGGAGTTTTTTCCGAGCGGCGCGCCCGGCCGCGCCCGCCTCGAACCGCCGCAACCCCCCAAAACCCGCCCGCCTCCCAGCGGATTACACCAATAAAAAGGGAAATTACGGTGGTGGAGTTTGCCGCCCCTCTATGTTAAAATAGGAACCAGGCAAGATACGGCCGGTACAGAACACAGCGGAAAAACGGGGGCGGTACGATGGATGCACAGACGCGGCGGTTGTTAGAGCGCGTAAGCACAGAACAATATGTAACCTCGGCGCAGGTCGCCGAAGCCTTGGGGATCAGCCAGAAAACGGCGCAGCAGAGGCTAAAGCAGCTGGACGGGGAGCTGAAGCGGCACGGCGCGCGGCTGATTGCCCGCCAGAGGGCCGGATACCGTCTGGAGATCACCGACGCCGACCGGTACGAACAATGGAAAGAAACGCTGTGGAAGGAAGAGGGGAAGCTTCCGGAGACGACCTCGGAACGCGTGCGTTTCCTGCTGGCCTGTCTGTTAAATCGGACGGACTACATAAAATTAGAAGATTTGAGCCAATTCCTCTGCGTTTCCCGCAATACCGTCACCGCGAACCTGAAACAGGCGGAAAGCATTCTGAATGAATTTTACCTGAAAATAGAGCGGCGTCCCAATTACGGGATCCGCGTCGAGGGGAGCGAGCTCGATAAGCGCACCTGCATCGCCCGGTATTTGACGGAGGACGGCCTGCGCTTCAAGGGGACGTCCAAGCAAAGGGAGGATCTGCGGGCGCTGTCGGAGATTGTAAAGGAAGCCGCCGCGGCCTATGCGATGCATTTTTCGGAGCATTCCTACGAAAGCCTCCTGCACTATCTCTACGTATCGAACAGCCGCATCCGCCGCGGCCTGGCGGTGGACGGCCCGCAAAAGGAGCAGGAGGAAATCCGCCAAAGCCTGCGGGACAAGTTTTTGGAAGCGGCGGCCTACATCGCCCGGCAAACGGAAAAAAAGACAGGGGTCGCCTACTCCCCGGCGGAGACGCTCTACCTGGCGCTGCAATTAGGCGGCAAGGCCTGGGACGGCGTGAGGCTCAGCTACTCGCATATCGTGATTTCCGAGCGGATCGACGGGTTGGCGCTGCGGATGATCCAGGCCGTGTATGAGGTAAACCGGCTCGATTTTAGGGACAATTTGGAGCTGCGGATGTCGTTAAACCAGCACCTGGTGCCCCTCGATATCCGCATGCGCTACCATATTTTCCTGAAAAACCCGCTGTTGGAGCAGGTCAAGCAGAAATACGCCTACGCCTATATGCTGGCGGCTACGGCCTGCACTGCCCTCAAGGCGCATTACGGGAAGCGCGTACCTGAGGACGAAATCGGCTACATCGCGGTCATCTTCGCTCTGGCGATGGAAAAGCAGGATAAGGCGGCGCGCCGGTATAACATTGTCATAGTATGCATTTCCGGCCATGGCGCGTCGCGGCTGTTTATGCACAAATACAAAACGGTGTTCGGAAAGTACATCAACCAGATTTACGAGTGCACGGTGTTTGACCTGGAGCACATGGATTTTCAGAAAAAAGCAGTCGACTATGTGTTTACGACGGTGCCGCTTCCTATGAGCCTGCCGGTTCCGGTGCTGGAGATTTCGCTCTTTCTCAACGACGCGGAAATCCACACATATACACAGATGTTTGAACACGACGACTGCGCCTTTTTGACCCGCTATTTTGACCCGGAGCTGTTTTTAGCCGGGGTAGAGGGGGAGAATAAGGACGCTGTCCTGCGAACGCTGTGCGGCTGGGCGGCGGCGCGGCGTCCGCTCCCGGAGGATTTTTATGAGCTGGTGATGCGCCGGGAGGAGATGGGGCAGACGGATTTCGGCAATCTGGTGGCGATCCCGCATCCCTGCCATACGGTGAGCGAGGAAAAATTCGTATTGGCGGCGGTGCTCGCGCGGCCGGTCTGGTGGGGACGCCACGACGTGCAGGTCGTCCTTCTTGTCTCGTTGACGGAGGAGCAGGACGAGGATACCGAGGGCTTTTACCGGGCGGTGACTAATTTTTTGTCAAACCGGGAGCTGGTGGAGCAGGCGATCGCGCAGCCGGAGTTTCCGGTGCTTTTGGAGCAGCTGAAACGGGCGGCCCGGATGTGAAGGATGGGAAGGGACGGCGGCCCGGCGGAAAGGAACGGCGGGAAGGAACGGCGGCGCGGCCCGGGAGGGAAGCGGCCGGCAAAATTGTAAATGAAAAAGGGCAAGGGAAACCAGCGCCTTGACCGGCTTGTATCCGGCCAAGGCCCCAAGACGGTTTTGCCTTGTCCTTTTTTCAGGCAGAGCCGTCCCCCGGCGCAGCCAGAGTTTTACGTTATTAAAAAGGGAAATTCCGGTGCTGGAGTTGGGGCGGCGGTTATGGTAGATTGATGACATAGAGAGAAAAGAAAGCGCGTGATCTTTTACAGGTTTCAGGTTTTGGCCGGGAAGGCCGGAAAGGAGTTTTTTGTGGGAAATGAGATGGAGATAGCGGTGGTCGGGCTGATTACCCACGCGGGGGACGCCAGGAGCCTGGCGATCCAGGCCATCCGGACGGCCAGAGAGGGCGACTTCGCACAGGCGCGGCAGCTGTTGCAGCAGTGCGACGAGGCGATGGCACAGGCGCATGAATACCAGACCGGGCTGATCTGCCAGGAGGCGGGCGGCGAGCCGGTAGCGCTGTCGCTTTTGCTGGTGCATGCCCAGGACCATGTGATGAACGCCATGACCGTGCGGGACTTGGCGGTGGAAATGGTCGCGATGATGGAAACGCGATAATGGAAAACGGAAGGCAGAGAAACGGAAAGCAGGAAAACGGAAGGCAGAAAACCGAAAAGTAGGGAAACGAAAGGCAGAAAACTGAAAGGCAGAAAACCGGAAAATAGAAAACCGGAAAGCAGAAAACCAAAAAACAGGGAAAAGAAAGGCAGAAAACCGGAAAACAGTAAGGCGGAGAGGAGAACAGGAACATGAGAAATATTGTATTGCTGTGCGCGCAGGGCATGTCCACCGGCATGCTGATGAACAAGATGCGGGAAGCCGCGGCTAAGAGCGGCTATGAATGCACGATAAACGCTTATGCGGTATCCAAGGCAAAATCGGCGGCGGCGGAGGCAGACTGCATCCTCATCGGGCCGCAGGTTCGTTATGAAAAGGAGAATGTCAAGAAGCAGTGCCCGGATGTGCCGGTGGACGTCATTGACATGGTGCATTACGGACGGCTGGACGGCGCGAAGGTGCTGGCGGCGGCGAAAAAATTGATGGGAGACTGAGGCGCGGTTCTGCGTTTGCCAGGAGCGGCGGAGGGGCAAAGCGCTGCCCAAAAAGGCAGGGCGGCAAGCCACGGTCCTGCATTTGTCGGGAATGAAGAGCCTGGGGAAAATCACGATCGCGACCTCGATTTTCAATATCACGGAGCCGGTGATGTTCGGTCTGCCGATCATCCTCAATCCGATCATGGCGATCCCCTGCATTTTGACGCCGGGACTTACGCTGGCGGCGACGGCAATCGCGATGCGGATCGGCATCGTGGCGCCCTTGACCGGCGTATCGCTCTCCAATGTGATTCCCACGCCGATTTATTTGTGGATGGCCAACAATTCGATCAGCGGCCTGATCTGGGGCTTTTTGATGGTAGCGTTGAGTATGGCGATCTTCTTCCCCTTCTTTAAGGTGGCGGAGCGGATGGCGGTCAAGCAGGAGGAAAAGGAAGATGAAAGCGTTTCCTGAGGGCTTTTTGTGGGGCGGCGCGACGGCGGCGAACCAGTATGAGGGCGGATATGACGAGGGCGGCAAGGGCTTGAGCGTCTCGGACGTATGCACGGCGGGCGGGGTAAGCCGCCTGGGGCTCTCGGTGGAGGTTCCGGGCCTGCCGCCCCAGTACGCGGGGTATTTCCGGAATATGCGCTATGTGACATGGAAGGACGGAGAACGGGTCGGCGCGAGCATCCCCTTTAAGGGGACGACCTATCCGGACAGCGGGCGACCCGTGATGCTGCCGGGCGAATTCTATCCGGGCAAGGAAGCGATTGATTTTTACCATCATTATAAGGAAGATATCGCGCTGTTTGCGGAGATGGGCTTTCGGTGCTACCGCACCTCGATCGCCTGGACGCGGATTTTCCCGCAGGGCACGGAAGCTAAGCCAAACGAGGCGGGGCTGCGGTTTTACGACGACGTGTTTGACGAGTGCCTGAAATACGGGATCGAGCCGGTGGTTACGCTGTCGCATTATGAGATGCCGCTGGCGCTGTGCGTGGACGGAAACGGCTTTGCCAGCCGCCGGGCGGCGGACTGCTTTGTGAAATACGCAAAGGCGGTGCTCGACCGGTATCATGAGAAGGTGAAATATTGGTTGACGTTTAATGAGATCAACTCGATCGTCCACGGCGGCTATGTGAACGCGGGCGTGTTTTCCAAGGACGCTTCCCTGCTGGAGACGGCCAGCTATCATCAGATGCTGGCCGCCGCCGAGGCGGTGCGCTATGCCCATGAGCGGTATCCGGAATTGAAGATGGGGTGCATGCTCAGCTGCGACCCGCCGTACCCGCACACCTGCCGGCCGGAGGATAACCTGGAAGCGGTAAAGGCGTTTCAGCATAACGTGTGCTACTATGGCGATGTGATGGTGCGCGGATACCTACCCGAATATAAGCAGCGGGAGCTGGCGCGGGCGGGCGTGCGCCTGCCGGTGCAGCCGGGCGATACGGCGGTTCTGGCCGCGGGGACGGTGGATTTTATCGCTATCAGCTATTACCAGACCAGCGTGGCCGCCGCCGCGGACGAAAGCTTGAAGAAAACCGGCGGCAACCTGGCCATGCGCATCGAGAACCCGTATCTGGAAACCAGCGAATGGGGCTGGCAGATCGACCCGGCGGGGCTGCGCTACGCGCTGAACGTGCTGTACGACCGCTACCACAAGCCGATCATGATCGTGGAAAACGGGCTGGGGGCAAAGGATGTGCTAGAGCCGGACGGGAGCGTCCATGATCCCTACCGGATTGATTACCTGCGCCGCCATATCGAGGCGATGGGCCAGGCCATCCGGGAGGACGGCGTGGACGTGATCGGCTACACGCCCTGGGGCTGCATTGATTTGCTGAGCTGCTCCACCGGCCAGATGTCCAAGCGCTACGGCTTTATCTACGTGGATTTGGACGACGAGGGGCGGGGGAGCCGGAAACGGTATAAGAAGGATAGCTTTGCCTGGTATCAGCGGGTAATTGCCAGCAATGGGGCGGAATTGTGAGCGGGGTAAAATTGTGACTGGGTAAAATTGTGATTGGCAGCGCCGGGGAGAAAAAGCGCGGAGAAACATATAAGTATTATATGGGCGGCACATAAGAAACATATAAGAAACATATAAGAAACGTACAGTAGAAATCATAGGGCAAATAAAAGAGGGCTTTCCCACGCGGGAGAGCCCTCTGTGCCGGTTATTCGTTGATCTCGTCAAGGTCCGTTAAATTGACGCCGGATACATGAAGGATTGTTTTTAAGGAGAGGTACTTCTTTTTTTATTTGGCATACGTCTCAGTGGCGTTCCCCTTTTTCGCTAACAACATGTATTCCCGGATATCCGTTTCCTGTTCCCTGATAAGTATAGGTCGTCGTATACAGATGTT